>CABUQI010000017.1 GCA_902493545.1 uncultured Collinsella sp.
GATATCGAGGCGCCATGGACGAAGAGCTTGATTACCTATGGGAGACCCTGGGCCTCGAGATCACTGCTGACCTTTGGCCCGAACGGGACAAAATTCACCCCACGTTACGCCCCGCCATTACTGTGGTGCAGGCAAAATACCGCCGTGCATCCTTTTTGATCATGCGGATGTCATGGCACGCGGGACTCCCCGACCTTAAGCGAATCCAGGCAAGCCTCGTCGAGCTGTCCGGTATGCCGACCGTCATATCCGAGGCGCACCTGGAGCAGCGCCAGCGCGAGCGACTGCAACAGCAGCGGATTCCCTTTATCTGCCCCGGCGTTCAGGCATATCTGCCCTTTATGGACGAGGAGTACTGGAGCGGCAAGCCCAACAAGCACGTAAAGGTCTACGATCCGCACGAATGGGCGCGGCTTGAGGATTAGCGCATATGCCCGCCAGCCGGGATAGTGCGCATGCCCGCCAACCGGAAAGCTCATCCCAGAATTTACGTCCAGAACGGGACGCGCTTTCCCCTAGAGGCCCCAAACGGAAACCGTATCCCAGATTTCGCGCTCAAACTGGGATACGGTTTCCGCTAGCCCCTTCAACCGGAAACTGCGTCCCGGAATCCGAGCTCAAAACGGGACGCACTTTCCGCAGCCACTACAGCAGCACCTCGGTCCAGGCCGCTTCCTTAAACCCAGGAATCGCAAAGTCGTCGCCCACCAGCAGCGGACGCTTGACCAGCATGCCGTCGCTCGCCAGCAGCTCGTAGCACTCCTGATCCGTCATGCCCGCATCCAGACGCGCCTTCAGGCCCAGCTCTCGATATTTCATGCCCGACGAATTAAAGAAGCGCCGCACCGGCAGCCCCGAACGAGCAATCCAGGTCGCAAGCTCATCAGCCGTGGGATTGTCCAAAACGATATCGCGATCGATATACTCTACCCCATGTTCGTCCAGCCATGCCTTGGCCTTCTTACAGGTCGAGCACTTGGGATATTCAACAAACAATACCGCCATGGGATTTCCTTTCTTAGAGAAAACAGGTGTCTGGAAAACTGCACATCGACGACCGCTCGCGATTGCAGCCGTTATTGTAGTCAATGTCGAAGCATAGGCAGTCGCGATGTCTCGTCTTAAGGCTAGCGCCTCGCATGGGCGCCGATCGGCCGAGTCGCATGGCGCACCAACGCCGCTGCCAGCAATACCAACAGCATGGCGGTGACATAGCCCGCAGCATCGAATCCTAAATCGATAACGTCGAAATGCCTGCCGGGAACAAAGATCTTATGTACCTGATCGCCAACGGAGCAGGCGGCGCAAAAGAGCAATACGGGCACGCAACGGGAGCATACGCTCCACGGACGCCTGGAAAAGCAAGCCACGACCACCGAGGCGAACAATCCGACGAAGAAAAACTCTACGGTATGGGCAACGCGACGGACGTTCGTGCCCACCCACATGCGAATGGAAGCAAGTCGGCCAGACCGGACATTCGAGGCAGCCGAATCGGTGCCCCCGGTCATTCCGTCCCCCGCCTGAGTTTCACCCGTGATGCCGGTAGCCTGAACGCTCGCAGCCTGACCCTCCACCACGCGCGCGGTGGACTCGCTCAGCAACGACGTCTGCACTGCGTTTTGCTCCGTCAGCACCCAGATGCCCGCCAGCGTTGCGGCGAACAGAGCGATCGCGGTCCACCCGATTTTTTTCTTCATGTGCGCCAAAGGCCAACCTCCGTCTTTTTAAATATGAGCGAGTGTAGCCCCAAATGACATCGTCACCGTATCAAAATTTGAATCGCAACAGGAAGCGACAAAGCGACGCAAACCCCTACCCCGCCTCGCGCATCCAGCGATCGAACGTCCCCACGCACACGCCCAGGCACTTTGCTGCCTGGCTGCGGGTAATATCGCCCGCCTCATAGCTATCGCGCACCAGCTCAAACTGAGGAGGGCACGGCTTGCGAGGTCGACCGAAACGGACCCCTCGCGCCCGCGCCGCTGCAATTCCCTCCGCTTGGCGCCGATGGATATTCTCGCGCTCCACCTGCGCCACGTAGCTCAGCAGTTGCAGCACAATATCGGCAATCAGGGTGTTGGTCACATCCGGCGCGCCGCTGGCCCTGGCGCGCGTGTCAAGCAATGGCATGTCCAACACCACAATGGCAACCCCGAGCTCCTTGGTAATGCGTCGCCATTCCTCAAGAATCTCGGAGTAATTACGACCAAGTCGGTCGATAGAAAGCACCACCAGCACGTCCCCGTCTCCCAGGACGTGCAACAGCTCGCGATAATGCGGTCGATCGAAGTCCTTGCCGCTCGCATGGTCGGCATAAATATTCGCTGAGCCCACGCCATAGGCGCCCAGCGCATCCAGCTGCCGATTCAGATTCTGATCGCGCGAACTCACCCGCGCATAACCGTACACCGTCGCCATCTCATCCCCGCTTTCTTGTAAACCTGCCAAAAAGGGACAGGTTTATTTTGGTAGGTTTTACCTCTCAAATAGCAGGTAAGCGAGCGGCCGAGCAGACGGCAAGGTAGCCACGATTCAAATGCGGAGGGCGGTCCCGAAAAGCCGCCCTCCGCTCCCCCACCATGAGTCGGGATTTGGCTAATGGATAAGCTTAAAGTCCAAGTGCCCACGCGTGGTATTGACGCGCGAGACCTCGACAATCACGCGCTGACCCAGTTCATAGCGAGTCCCCGTGTCGGCGCCCGTCAGCGTAAGCGCGTCCTCGTCGAACTCGAACCACTCGTTGCCCAGGCTCTTGATCGAAACCAAGCCTTCGACCTGCGTTAGGTCCAAGCGCACAAAGAGGCCCATGCTGCTAACCCACGAGACGGTTCCGGCATAGCGCTCGCCCAGACGGTCCTCATAGTACTGGGCAATCTTGATCTTTTGCGTCGCATGGCTGGCAGCATCTGCCGCGCGCTCGGCATCGCTGCATGCGCGGCAGATCTGCGGCAGAATGCGCGGCAGCGACTCGCGCCCCTTGCCGATCAGCCGCGGCGTACGGACCAAGGCGTCCTTGCCGCCGAGCTGCTCATAGGCCAACTGCAGTTTGAGCACGCGGTGCACCACCAGATCGGGGTAGCGACGGATGGGACTCGTAAAGTGACAGTAGCACGGCGCGGCGAGCGCAAAGTGGCCCTCGTTGCGCGGCTTGTACAGCGCGCGCTGCATGCTGCGCAGAAGCAGCGTGTTGACGAGCGGTGCGTTGGCCGTACCGGCGGCAGCATCAACTGCAGCCTGCAGCTCATCGGGGCTCCCCAGGGCAATACCGGCAGCACGGCGATCGTCGATGATGCCTAGCTGCGCCAGCGCAACGGCAGCACCGTGCAGGCTATCGGGGCTCGGATCCTCATGCACGCGATAGCAGGCCTCGATATCACGGTCTGCCAGCCACTCTGCAACGCACTCGTTGGCGAGCAGCATGGCTTCCTCGATAAGCGACGTGGCACACGAACGCTCACGCGCCACAATCTGCACGGGCACTCCGTCCTCATCCAATAGAGCGCGAATCTCGGCTGTGTCAAAATCGACTGAGCCGCGGGCGCGACGAATACGACGGCGAAGTTCGGCGAGTTCGTTAGCGGCGACAAGGAAATCGCCGAGGTCGATGTTGTAGCCGCGGGCGGCCTCCTCGCACGCAAGACCGCGCTCAAGCGCTTCCTCGCGCGAGGTCTCGGCAGCCGCAACATCCTCGGCTGCACCCTCCAGCACCGAATACTCAACCGCGCCGGCACGCACCAGCAGCGCCTCGGCGCCGTCATAGTCCATACGCACACGCGAGCGAATCACGCTGGGATACGGATCGTAATGCCGCACGCGACCCTGCGCATCGAGCTCGATATCGACGGTAAACGCAAGACGGTCCTCGTCAGGGCGAAGCGAGCACAGGTCACAGGACAGGCGTTCGGGCAGCATGGGAAGCACGCGATCGGCCAGATACACCGATGTCGTACGATGGCGAGCCTCAAGATCGATATGCCCGTCCCAAGCCACATAGTGTGAAACGTCGGCGATATGCACACCCAGCTTGTAGCCACCCTCGGGCGTGCGCTCCAATGAAATGGCATCGTCAAAGTCGCGCGCGTCGACCGGGTCGATCGTGATGACAAAGCGGTCACGCAAATCGCGGCGGAGCTGGTCCTTAAGCGCCGCGGACACATCGAGCGAAAGCCCCTCGGCCTCGTCCAGCGCGGCCTCTGGATAGCTATCGGTATAGCCGTAACGCGCCATCACATATTGAACGCCCAAATCGGGCGCATCATCTCCGCCAATGCGGCGCTCGATCGTCACGGTGCCCGATTCCAGGCGCGTCGGGTAGGTCAAAATGCGCGCGACAACAGCATCACCCGGGTGAACGCCCAGACGATCCGCCGAGGTATCCTCGGGCAGAATGAAGAAGTCGGCCTTCAAACGCGAATCGAGCGGCTCAATCACACCGAGCGGACCGGCGGTCTGGTACGTACCCACTACGCTTATGGCTGCGCGCTCAACCACACCCTCGATCACGGCGCGCCGCTCACCGTGCGGGCTGTTCTTAATGCTCACGGCAACGGTATCGCCGTCCATGATCTCACGCTTGCCGCGACCCATGACCTTGTAGTCGCCATTCTCGGTTATGACATAGGCACTGTGCTCATGGAGCTGCACGCGCCCGGTCAGGCTCGGACGGCGTTCGCTGCGCACCGGCCCGCGCTGATTGCGAGCTCCACGCTTATGCTTGTTATTGCGCCCCATGGCGCCTCCTAACTATCGATTGCGAACTCCAAAGAGTCTACCCAAATGATTCGCTTTCCTGCCGTCCCCTAGGGATCAAAAAAACGGGCCGCCCCATAAGAGACGACCCGTTGGAAGGGATGAATTCCAAGCATGCCTACACGCGCAGGTAGCGGCGCATGGCGATGGCAGAACCAAAGAGACCGATAATCACGCCGACCAGAATCAGCGCAGCATAGGTCACCAGGTAGTACTGCATCGGCAGGGCAAACGACATCCAGCCGATGCTCTCCTGCAGACGCGGGATCATCAGATTGCGCAGCAGCTCCAGAACGCCGATGGAAAGCAGCGAGCCCAAAATGGCCTGCAGCACGCCCTCGGTGATAAACGGGCCACGAATGAAGCCGTTGCTGGCGCCGACCAGACGCATAATCGCAATCTCACGACGACGCGCCGTGATGGACAGGCGAATCGTGTTGTTGATGAAGATGAATGCGATAAAGGTCAGAAGACCAACGAGCACCACGGCGGCGATGCGGATGTAGTTGGTCACCTGGAACAGGCGGCTCACTTCCTCCTGGCCGTACAGCACGCTCGCGTTGACGTCGCCGTCATCCGCGATCTTCTGGAAATCGGCATCCTTCTTGAGCTTCTTTGCCGTGCTCTCGACCTTGGACGGATCGTCCATCTCAATAGCGAAGGAAGCCGGCAGCGGGTTCTGGCCATCGAGCGCGCTCATGGTGGCGTCGGCGTTGCCCGACATCTTGCTCGTATACTCGGCCAGCGCGTCGTCCTTGTCCTTATAGGTCACGGACTTGACGTTATTCCACGTCTTAAGCTCGGCCTCAAAAGCCTGAACATCGGCCTGATCGGCGTCATCACTAATGAACGCGTTGATGACAACCTGATCCTCGACGGTGCCGATCACGGAGTTCAGCATCGCAGAGCCCATGATGAACAGGCCGATGATAAACAGCGAAAGGAAGATCGTGATGACGGCGCCGAGCGAGGTAGTCCAGTTACGGAAGAAGTGGCTGATTGCCTCTTTGAAGGAGTAGCCCACGTTAGTTGGTGCCATAGTTGCCGTAACCTCCCCTCTCCTGGTCGCGGATGACGTGGCCGCCCTCGAGGGCGATCACGCGACGGTGCATGCTATCGACCATCTCGCGGTCGTGCGTGGCGACGATCACGGTGGTGCCGGTGCGGTTAATACGCTCAAGCAGCTTCATGATGCCCAGCGAGATCGCCGGGTCGAGGTTGCCCGTGGGCTCGTCGCAGATCAGCAGCGGCGGACGGTTGACCATAGCACGGGCGACGGCAACGCGCTGCTGCTCGCCACCGGAAAGCTGGTCGGGCAGCGAGTCCATCTGATCGGCCAGACCGACCAGACGCAGCACCTCGGGCACCTGGCTGCGAATGACGCCCTTGGGCTTGCCGATGCACTGCAGGGCAAACGCCACGTTTTCGTAGGCGGTCTTTTGCGGCAGAAGCTTAAAGTCCTGGAACACGGCGCCAATCTGGCGGCGCAGGAACGGAACCTTACGGTTCTTGATCTTCATGAGGTCCTGACCGGCAACCAGGATGCGGCCGCTCGTCGGCTTGACGTCACGGTTGAGCGTCGACAGCAGCGTGGTCTTACCCGAGCCGGAGTGACCGACCAGGAAGACGAACTCGCCCGGATAGATCTCGATGTTGATGTCGTCGAGTGCAGGCTTGTTAGGCTGTGCCGGATAGATCTTGGTGACATGCTCCATAAGGATGACGGGCTCGACACCGGCCTGCTTGGCCATCTTCTTGCGGCTGGCCTGCGGATCGATGGGCGCAAACACCGACGTAAAATCGGGGTTGTTGAGCGCGTTATCGAGGCTTGCGACCTCGGCTGCCTGATCGCTCTCGACCACCGGGGCAGCAGGCTGCGTGGGGTCGGGAATAGCGGCAAAGAGACCGGACTGCGCAGGCTGAGGAGCCGGCGTCGCAGGGGCCAAGGGGTCGGGAATGCCGGCCATGGTAGGCTGCGGCGTGGCGGCACCAGCCTGAGGCTGCTCCACGCGAGCGGTCACGGCCTGAACGGGCTCAAAACCCGCCGTGCCGGAAAGCGCGACATCGCTGGTTGGATTGTAGGCAAAGGGATCGGATGCCGGCTGTGCCTGATCTGCCGGCTGAGCGGGGGCCTGAGCAACAGGCTGGCCCTCTGAATCCGGAGTGGCGAAACGACTGCCCTGGACGCCTGCCTGCGTCTTGGGGGCATCATCGCCCGCACCGGAGGTACGGAAGTGGTTACCCACTGGTGCTCCTTATCGTCGTGCGTTTAAACTACATGAGCGCTTTGTATTTTAGCAGTATTAGCTTTGCTGCACATAAGAAGCATGGCGTGCTTAGGGATCCCGTCGGCCGGGCACAGGGTTACTCTCCAAATCGTCCTCGGACATGTCGGAGCCCCCGCTGCGCGCTTCGCGCGGCAGGGGCTCCTCCGCCCTGCGGAAAGATTTGGAGAGTAACCCTGTGCCCGGCCTGCGGTAACTAAGGAGTCGCTGCGTTTATCTTGAAGTGCTGCATATACAAAGTTGGAAGGGTCTGAATTGCACTTTGCCGATATATGCCCTTTTCCCTGATGGGACCGTGCTTGAGGGGCGTCTTCATAAGTTGCGGTGAAATAGGGACTGTTTTACCAGTTAAAAGGTCTAAACAGTCCTTATTTCACCGCAACTGAAACAGGGGCGCTCTCCAAGAGAGCGCCCCTGCCGGGTTTCCATAGTACTGGCGAAACAGTTTTATAGTTCTGGCGAAGCAGTCCTTGAGATCCGCCTTGCCTTATGCCAAGAACTCCTTGGTGGTCGCCACGATGTTGGCGGCGTCCAGGCCATACTTGTGCAAGAGCTCGGCACCCGGGCCGGACTCGCCAAAGGTGTCGTTGACGCCGATCTTCTTGAGGGGCGTCGGGCACTGCTCGCACAGGACGTCGGCAACGGCGCTGCCCAGGCCACCGATTACAGAATGCTCCTCGACGGTCACGACGTGGCCGGTCTTGGTGGCGCTCTTGACGATCAGGTCGGCATCGATGGGCTTGATGGTGTGCATGTTGATGACCTCGGCGTCGATGCCCTCGGCAGCGAGCTGCTCGGCGGCCTCGAGAGCCTCGCCGACCATCAGGCCGCAGGCGATGATGGTGACGTCGGCGCCCTCGCGCATGACAATGCCCTTACCCAACTCGAAGTTGTAGGTCTCGGGGTCGTTGATAACCGGCGAGGCCAAACGAGCGAAGCGCATGTACACCGGACCGTCGCACTCGTAGGCGGCGCGCGTCACGGCGCGGGCCTCGACGTCGTCGGCAGGAACGATCACAGTCATGCCGGGGATGACGCGCATGAGGGCGATATCCTCGCAGCACTGGTGCGTGGCACCATCCTCGCCCACCGAGATACCGGCGTGCGTGGCACCAATCTTAACGTTGAGGTGCGGGTAGCCGATGGAGTTACGGACCTGCTCAAAAGCGCGGCCGGCTGCGAACATGGCAAAGGTGCTCGCGAAGGCAACGCGGCCGGTGGTCGCGATACCGGCGGCGACGCCCATCAGGTTGCTCTCGGCGATACCCACGTCGAAGAAGCGGTCGGGGCAGGCGGCCTTGAACTTGCCGGTCTGCGTGGCGGCGGCCAGGTCGGCGTCGAGGACCACAAAGTCATCGTGCTCGTTGGCGAGCTCGACGAGGGCCTCGCCGTAGCTTACGCGCGTGGCGATTTTTTTGACGTCTGCCATCCTAGAGCTCCTCTCCGGCGGCCGTGAGCTCTGCCATGGCCTGCTCAAACTGTTCATCGTTGGGGGCCTTGCCGTGCCAACCAACCTGGTTCTCCATAAAGGACACGCCCTTGCCCTTCAGGGTCTCGGCGATAATGGCGGTCGGCTGCCCCTTGGTGGCGCGAGCCTCGGCAAAGGCGGCGCGGATCTGGTCGAAGTCGTTGCCGTCGGCGAGCTCCACCACGTGGAACTTGAACGCGCGGAACTTGTCGGCGAGCGGCATGGGGTCGTTGACCTCCTCGACGGGGCCGTCGATCTGCAGGCCGTTGTGGTCGACGATCACGCAGAGGTTATCGAGCTGCTGGTTGCCGGCAAACATGGCGGCCTCCCAGACCTGGCCCTCCTCGCTCTCGCCATCGCCCAGCAGGGCGTACGTGCGGTAAGTATCGCCCCAGTGCTTGGCGGCAACGGCCATACCCACGGCGGCGGAGATACCCTGGCCGAGCGAGCCGGTGGACATGTCGACGCCCGGGGTGTCGTTCATGTTGGGATGACCCTGCAGGTGGCTGCCGATATGGCGCAGCGTCTCGAGATCCTCCTTGGGGAAGAACCCACGCTCGGCGAGCACGGCGTACAGGCCCGGAGCGCAATGGCCCTTGGAGAGCACAAAACGGTCGCGATCGGCCTTGCGGGGATCGGCCGGGTCGACGTTCATTTCCTCAAAGTACAGATAGGTCATGATGTCGGCAGCGCCGAGCGAACCGCCCGGATGGCCGGACTTGGCAGCGTGCACGCCGGTGACGATGCCCTTCCTTACCTCGTTGGCAACCTTTTTGAGCTCTTCGTCGCTCATTGTGCCTTCCTTTCATCCTCATTAGACAAAATGCGCACGGCACCGAAGGTAATCCCAACACAGCCGCAATGCACGTACGTCATTCATTATGCTGGAAACTGATGGCTTTACCAGAGTTTTTATCATTATTTGAACAATTTAGCAGGCAGAACCGCTGATGAAACGGTTTATCAATGTGAACGTCTTTTGGATGGAACGCAGTCGACCCTACGCGCTAATGTCCTTGAATCCCTCGCCGAAGGCTTCCGTAACGTCAGCGACCGTCACAATGGCGTGAGGATCGCGCTCGCGCACGATCGTCTTGAGGGTATTGAGCTCTCGACGGCTCACGATGACCATAATCACCGGCTTCTCGGCACCCGAATACATGCCAGTCGCCTTAAACTTGGTACAACCACGACCCAGGCCATACATGATATCGGCAGCGATATCAGGGAACTTATCCGAGATGATGAGTACCATACGGCGTTTGTTGCCGCCATCGACCACGGCATCGATCACATAGCCGCTAATGACCATCGAAAGGCCTGCATATAGTGCGTTTTCGATTGAAAAGACCGGAGCCGACAGCGCACACACGGCAACGTCGATTGCCATGACGGTCGAGCCCACCGGCAGCGAGGTGTTACGCGAAATGATTTGGCCAATCGTGTCCGAGCCGCCGGTGTTGGCGCCGGCACGCAACACCATGCCGTAACCGATGCCCGTAATAATGCCGCCCCACATGGCGGGAAGCATCAGGTCCGCATCCGCCAGAGGTGCTACAAACGGGGCGAACAGATCGGTAAAGAAGCCCAGCAGCACAAAGCCCGTCGCGGTCTGCACCACGTAGAACATGCCGCCCTCGCGCATAACGACCAGCAGCAGCAAGGCGTTCATCACGATGGTCTGGATACCGACGGGAAGCGACACGCCTCGCGCCGCGCCGACCGCCTGGATAATGGTGGCAAGGCCCGTAACGCCACCGGCGGCAAGACCATTGGGAATCAAAAACAGGTCGGTCGCGATGGCGGCCAAGGCACACCCCAACATGATCTGGGGCAGGTCGTGAAAGAAGTTCATCGAAAGAATGCGCTTGATGTCCAGACGATATGCCATGCTGCCTCCCTCAAAAAAGCGCACCCAAACGGATGCGCTTTGAACTTCTTCTTGTATTCGATTCTACCGATTCGCCGGACAAAAACCACCCCTGCGCAGGGTTTATTCTGGATACAAACCCGTCCAACCGTTGGGCTTGGCATCGGTTTGAAGCCGCCCGATGTTTTAGACCTCCGAGCCTTCTGCATCGGCGTTGCCGGTGGCCCAGCGATGGTAGCCAATAACAAACGGGTCCAGGTCGCCATCGTCAAGAACGGCCTCGACATTGCTGGTCTCCACGCCCGTGCGTAGGTCCTTGACCATCTGGTACGGGTAGAGCACGTAGCTGCGGATCTGGTTGCCAAAACCAATCGTGGTCTTGGGTCCGCGAATCTCATCGAGCGCCTCGGCACGCTTCTCGAGCTCAATCTCGTACAGGCGAGCCTTGAGGATCTGCATGCACGCGGCCTTGTTCTGGATCTGGCTGCGCTCGTTTTGGCAGGTGACCACAATGCCGCTGGGGAAATGCGTCACGCGCACGGCGGAGTCGGTGGTGTTGACGCCCTGACCGCCCGGGCCGCTCGCGTGGTATACGTCCACGCGGATGTCGTCGGGACTGATCTCGATGTCGATATCATCGGGTAGCACGGGGATGACCTCGACGCCGGCAAACGTGGTCTGGCGGCGCTTCTTGTCGTCGGTGGGGCTAATGCGAACCAAGCGGTGGACGCCGGCCTCGGCGCGCAGCATGCCAAATGCGTCCTTGCCCTCGACGGTAAAGGTCGCGCGGTCGATGCCGATGACCTCGGCCGCGGGACAGTCGTTGATGGTGACCTTCCAGCCGCGACGCTGGCAGTACTTCATGTACATCTTAAAGAGCATGAAGGTCCAGTCCTGGGCCTCCAGACCACCCTGTCCGGGCTTGATAGTCACGATGGCATCGCCGTGATCGAACTCACCGGTAAACCAGCTCGAAAGCTCAAGCTCATCGATGGCACGGGCCAGGCGCTCAGCCGTGGCTGTAGCCTCCTCGCGAAGGGCGACGGCGTCGGGGTCATCCCCCATCTCCTCGACAAGCTCCAGCGCGGCGCGGGCATCGGAAAGCTCGCCGCGCGCGGTGTCCACGGCAGCGATATCTTCCTTGGTACGCGCGATCTCCTCCATGGTGGCACGGGCGGCGTCGGCGTCATCCCAAAAGCCAGGGGCAACGCTTTTGGCCTCGAGCTCGGTCACACGGGTACGCTTCTCGTCCAGGTGGAGATACGACTCGACCTCGCCGAGCCGGTCCGCGAACGCGTCCAGCTCGGCGGGCGTTATCTCTAAAGCCTCAGCCATTAACGATTCCTGCCGTGGCAGTACTTAAACTTCTTGCCGCTACCGCAGGGGCACGGGTCGTTGCGGCCCACGTTGACGTACGGATCGTCGCTCTCGGACTTGCGATAAGTGGTCACCTTGCCACCGTTGTTGACGGCAGCCGGACCACCCTGGACAGCCGTGCGGGCCTGCACCTGCGCCTGCTTGCGCAGCACCGAGTCGCCGTTATCACCATCGACCTCGGCAGGACCGGAGAAGCGCGCGCCCTCGAGCGCGGGCTCCTCCTTGTGCTCCACGGCACGCGGGGCAGCCTTGATCTCGATGCGCAGAACCGTGCGCAGGTAATCCTCATACATGGTATCGACGAGCATCTGGAACGCGCCGTAGGCCTCGGTCTTGTACTCGACCAGCGGGTCGCGCTGGCCAAAGCCGCGCAGGCCGATGCCGGTCTTGAGGTAATCCATCTCCTGCAGGTAGTTCATCCAGCGGGTATCGATGACGCGCAGCATGACCTGGGTGTTGAGCTCGCGCATCAGGTCCTCGCCCAAGCGCTCGGCCTTCATGTTGTAGCACTTCTCTACGTAAGCCAGGACATCGGCAGCCAGGGCCTCATAATCCTCGTCGGGGAACTTCGGCGTATCGATGTGGCCGGTGAGCTCCACAACCCACTTGCGCAGGCCCTCCAAGTCGCGCTCGCCATCGTGACTGTCCTTGGTGCAGAACTCCTGCACGCAGCGGTACACGGTGTCGTGCATAACCTCGGTGATGTGGTCGGTCAGGTCCTTGCCGTCAAGAATCTTGTTGCGCTCGGCGTAGATGACCTGGCGCTGCTTGTTCATGACGTCGTCGTACTCAAGGACGCTCTTACGCATGGAGAAATTGATGCTCTCGACCTTGTGCTGGGCGCTCTCGACGGCCTTGGAGATGATCTTGTGCTGGATGGGCATGTCGTCGCCCATGTCGGCCGTGACCATCATCTTGGAGACGCGGTCCATCTTGTCGCCACCGAACAGGCGCATGAGGTCGTCCTCGAGCGACAGGTAGAACTGGGTCTCGCCCGGATCGCCCTGACGGCCGGAGCGGCCGCGCAGCTGGTTGTCGATACGGCGGGACTCGTGGCGCTCGGTGCCGATAACGGTCAGGCCACCGGCGGCAAGCACGCGCTCGCGCTCGGCCTTGCAAGTCTCCTTGGCCTCGGCGTTAAACTGCTCGAGCTGCTCGGGCGTCACGTCCTCCATGGTCAGGCCCTCGTACTCCAGGCGCTCGCGCACCAACTCGTCGGGGTTGCCGCCCAGCAGGATGTCGGTACCACGACCGGCCATGTTGGTGGCGATGGTCACGGCGCCGTAGCGTCCGGCCTGGGCCACGATGTGGGCCTCGCGTTCATGGTGCTTGGCGTTGAGGACCTCGTGTGCGATGCCGCGCTTGGTAAGGGCGGCGGACAGCTTCTCGGAGCTCTCGATGGAGACGGTGCCCACCAGGACCGGCTGGCCCTTGGCGTGACGACGCTCAACGTCGTCGGCAACGGCGTTGTACTTGGCCTGAATGGTGCGGTACACCAAGTCCTCGTGGTCCACGCGCTGCACGGGCTTGTTGGAGGGGATGACCTCGACGGGCAGCTTGTAGATCTCGCGGAACTCGGCATCCTCGGTAAGTGCCGTGCCGGTCATGCCGGAGAGCTTGTCGTACAGACGGAAGTAGTTCTGCAGGGTGATGGTGGCCAGGGTCTGGTTCTCCTCGCGTACGAGCACGCCCTCTTTGGCCTCGATGGCCTGGTGCAGGCCCTCGGAATAACGGCGGCCTTCCATAATGCGGCCGGTGAACTCGTCGACGATCTTGACCTCGCCGTTGGTGACCACGTACTGCTTGTCGCGGTGGAACATGTACTGGGCCTTCAGCGCCTGCTGCAGGTGGTTGACCAGCTGGCCAGAGAGATCGGCGTAGATGTCCTCGATGCCCAGGCGGCGCTCGATCTTCTTAAGACCGCGCTCGGTAGCGGCAATGGTGTGCTTGGCCTCATCCATGACATAGTCGCCCGTGGGCTCCACGTCCTCGGTGGCGGTGAGCATGTCGTGCGACACGTCCTCGCCGCGCTCAAGGCCACGCACGGCACGCGCGAAGTCCTTGTAGGTGCTGGCGGACTTGGTGCCGGCGCCCGAGATGATGAGCGGGGTACGCGCCTCGTCGATTAGGATGGAGTCAACCTCGTCGACGATGGCGTAGTTGTGGCCGCGCTGCACACGCTGCTCGGGGCGGGTGACCATGTTATCGCGCAGGTAATCGAAACCGAACTCGGAGTTGGTGCCATACGTGACGTCGGCCTGGTAGGCCGGGCGCTTGAGCTCGAGCGGCATGTTGTTCTGGAGCAGACCGACGGTCATGCCCAGGTACTTGTAGATGCGGCCCATCCACTCGGAGTCGCGCTTGGCAAGGTAATCATTGACAGTAACGACGTGCACGCCCTTGCCGGCAATAGCGTTAAGATAGCCGGCCAACGTGGAGACGAGGGTCTTACCTTCGCCGGTCTTCATCTCGGCGATGTGGCCCTCGTGCAGTGCCATGGCGCCAATGAGCTGCACGTCAAAGTGGCGCATACCCATGGTGCGCTTGGAAGCCTCACGCACGGTGGCAAAGGCCTCGGGGAGCATGTCGTCGAGCGACTCGCCGTTGGCGTAACGCTCGCGGAACTTATCGGTCTGGGCGCGGAGTTCCTCCTCGGTCATCTTCTCAAACTGGGGCTCAAGACCGTTGATCTGGTCGACGATCTTGTAGTAGCGCTTAAGGTCCTTATCGGATCCAAAGGACAGCAGCTTTGACATGAATCCCATGTGGTTTTCCTTTTTGGCCATCGCCCACGCCGTGCAGCTGCGGACGAGTTAAACACAGATGATTGTACTTTAGCCAAACAAGGCGCGGCCTATACGGTCGAGCTCGACCGCCACGTAATAACTACGACCAACCTGCCACAATGGGACAGGTTAATTTTGGCAGGTCTATCTGGGCAAACGCCGCCTCTCTGCCATGTGGTGCCATGGGGACAGGTTAGTTCGCACTAATTTAAAAAGAAAAAGGGCCGCGCACCCAAATGGATGCACGGCCCTCATGCCATGAATGCGAGTGATTCCGCGGCGAGCTATTTACTCAGCAGCCTCGGTGGTCTCGGCCTCGGCAGCGGCCTCCTCGACGGGAGCCTCTGCGGGAGCCTCGGCGGCCTGCTTGGCAGCCTCCTCGGCAAACTTAGCAGCACGCTTAGCCTTCTCGGCAGCCTTAGCCTCAGCGGCAGCCTTGCGAGCGGCCTCGGCCTCAGCAGCCTTGGCGGCCTTGGCAGCCTTGGCCTCCTCGGCCTTCTTGAGCTGGGCGGCAGCGGCGCCACCGAACTTGTCGGCGAAGCGCTGGACGCGTCCACCGGTGTCGACGAACTTCTGCTGGCCGGTGTAGAACGGGTGGCACTCGTTGCAAAGCTCGACCTTCATCTCGGACACGGTAGCGTGCGTCTTGAAGGTGTTGCCGCAGGAGCACGTCACCGTGCACTCGACATACTGGGGATGGATACCCTGCTTCATGGTAGGACTCCTTATTAGTCAGGCGCTGGTTACCGATCAGCGCATAAGGCGTCTTGGTTTCCGACCAAGACAACAAACTTGGCTATGGTACCACGGCGCCGCGCGTCCCACAAAAGGTTCACGGTCTTTGTGCAACGCGGCGTGGCCAACCGCAGCGGACACGCACCCTGTCGCCCCTTCGCCCATGTTGCAGACGTGTAACGCCGCAGTAAGCACACCCCTTTTGGCGCCAGACGGGTACAATGATGAACACTGTACCGTAGCGGAGCGCCCCGCGCGCGCCGCAACCAC
>CABUQI010000018.1 GCA_902493545.1 uncultured Collinsella sp.
TGCCGCAAAGGTAATGGCGGGGAAGTGCGGCAGGCGCTCTGAGAGCCGCTGTATGCCCCCATTTCTCCTCAACCCGATTACCTGTACAATGAACCTCGAATTGTTTGAGTAATCGCCAAAAGAAAAGCCCTCGCAGGATTGCGAGGGCTTTGCGATGAAAGAGATCAGAAGCAGAAAGCGGGGAGGACATAAAACGAGTCCGTCGCGCTGTAGCTGTAGCAAATACCGCCGCTTTGAACATAGCGAAAGGATGTGGAGCTGCGCGGTCTCACGGAACGAGTCCAGTGGCTATAGCCTGATGCACCGGAATAGTTCGACCCCGTCACGCCCTTGGATTTGTAGCACTCGTACTGGATGCCGTCAGATTGCATATCCCCGTATACTTCGGTTGCCGAGAGCAGAAAAACCTTATCGGTCGTCGCCGAGGGGGCACCGCCCCCGTTACCGCCAACGTTATCGGTTGTCTTTGTGACGGGTTTCACCTTTGACTGGAGCTCGCTGGGCAGGAGCAACCAGAGGTCACCGCTGTTGAGGCGGGTACGGAGCTCGGACTTATCCCAACCACCGGCATTGGTGTCCGTAGCGTTCATTCTCTGGCTACCCAAGGCAGAGTTGGTCGCCTCGAACGTCAAGCCTGCCATGCCGCTACCATCGGCCAAGTCGTCGTGGTTGATGCCGATGATACGGTACTCGAGCGTCTTGCCATTGGTCAGCTTCATCGAGAACTTGGTGCCGGCATCCATGGCGGCCTTGGCCTTGGCGTAGGCGATAGACGATGTACCGTTCTTGGCAATGTCTTTGGCAACCGCCTCCTGCTCGTCGAGGGTCCAGTCCTTCGCGTCCTCGGCGATGGCCACCTGGACGGCCGCGGAATCGGCGCCTGCGGAGCCGCCACCGGACGCGCCTCCCTCGACGCCGCCGACCGTCCCATTGTTCACCGTGTTGCCGACCAGGTTGGACTGGTTTCGGATGGCTCCGGCCACGCCGGGTCCCGCGAACACGATGACCAGGCCGATGACGGCAATGATCAGGACGTACTCGATAATTGATTGCCCTCGGAAGCGGGTCGTTTCAGGAGCGACCCCCCCCCGAAGGTTAATTGCCGCTGCATGCATATACGGCTCCCTTCACTCGGGGTTTGCAATACGAGCCGAGCGTAGGGCTATTCCAAGTATTTGCAACGGTCTTGCCGCTGCGGCAACGATGACGGCAGGGGAGAAAGTCATGCGCTATTAGCGCGGCTATAACGTCCGCTTCGAATGCCGACCGTATTCATATCGAGGCAGCCATTTCATACCTTCAGAAAGACAACTGAAAGCCGCAAAAAAGCGGGACCCGGCTATAAGCCGAACCCCGCCCAAGAGAAGCCTTTAGAGCCGAGACAGACAACGCGTGTGGACAATCACTCAGCCTCCACCGCCATGCGCACGACCTCTTCCATCGGGTAGCGAGTGCCGCCGTCCCCGTCCAAAGCCTCGTTGTAGGCCTCGATGTCCGCCATGTCCTCAGCCTTCTCGAACGCGGCCCTTCTCACGAACTCGGAAAAGGTCATGCCCGTGGCGTCCGCATGGCCCTGAATCAAGGCCATTTCGCCCTCATCGAACTTGACCGCGATCTCGCGCATCGCCATGGTCGCTCCCGTAAACGCCGTCATCGAAGTGAATCCATTATCCACCCACCGTATACGCCCCGAACTCGAAACACCAAGCAGGATGGACTCTATACGAGGACGCAGCAGAGGTAATGGCGGGGGAGTGCGGCAGGCGCTCTGAGAGCCGCTGTATGACCCCATTTCTCTTCAATCCGACTACCCGTGCCATGAACCTGAAGCCGTTCGTTCGGTCGCCAAAAGAAAGCACGCGCGGGGTAACGCGGGCTTTGCGCTAGACAAGCTAGAAGCACCAGGCGGGGGAGACGCAAAACCAGCCCGGCGCGGAGTTGCTGTCCGACGGATTGCCGCTGCTGTCGACATGGAGGAAGCCCTTCGAGGCGTTCGGAAACATCGAACGTTCCCACCAACCGCTGCCAATGGCAATGGCAGAGTTGGGATTATAGTTCTCCGTCACCTTGCCTTTGAAGGCCTCGTACTGGGTGCCCTCGGAGGAAGTCCAGGGATAGGATGCCCAATAGGAGGTGGGGGCGATCTCAGAGTAGCTGAGCAGGAACAGCTTGTCCGAGGTAGCCGTCACGGCGGCGTTCTTGTTCTCATCACCGCCCCCGACATTGTTCGATAGCTTTTTGACGGCCTTCACCTTGGACTGGAAATCGGAGGGCATCAGATTCCAGATCTTGCCGGAGTTCATTTTCTGACGGAGTTCAGACTTCTCCCAACCGCCGGCGTTGGTGTCAATCGCGTTCATGGGGGACCAAATGCCCGTCGTGGTGGTGAGGAACGTGAGGCCCGCCTTGCCGGATCCGCCTGCAGGGTCATCATGATTGATGCCGATAATGCGGTAAGTCAGCGTCTTGCCATCGGTGAGCTTCATCGAGAACTCGGTGCCGGCATCCATCGCGGCCTTCGCCTTGGCGTAGGCGGGCGACGCCTCGCCCTTGGCGGCGATGTCCTCGGCAACTGCCTTCTGCTCACCGAGGGTCCAGTCCTTCGCGTGTCCTTCGCGTCCTTGGCGAGCGCCGCCTGGACGGTCGCGGAACCCGCGCCGTTACCGCTGCCGGAACCGCTCGGTTCCCAAGTCCCACCTGCTGTCCCGTTTACCAATACTCCCGCCACCGTGTTGAACTGGTTCCTGATTGCCGACGAGACCCAAGGGCCGGCTATCATCACAACCAGGACGATAATCGCGATGACCAGAACGTACTCGATGGCTCCTTGGCCTCGGAGGCGGGTATTCCTAGGAGATACCCACCCCCCGAAGGTTAATTGCCGCTGCATGCATATGCGACACTCCCTTCGCATGGGGATTGATATTGCATGCAGAGGGTACGTTAAAGCGAACCGACTAGCCCGTAGCGTGCCGCTGAGGCAACGGCGGCACGGGTGCCCACGCCACATAAACTGCTTGCCGTTTTGTTTCTTCAGACCTACTGCCACGCCTTCGGGAGGATAACGCCGGGGGCGCAGTGATTGAAGTCACTATGATTGGCATAGGTTGGGACATTCCAATCGGAACAGTCGAGGTTTAGATTTTTGCAATAGCTAAACATGCCGAGCATATCCATAACATCTGAGGTCTTCCACCCTGGTCCAAATTTCACGCTTTTCAGCGAACTGTCGGTGGAAAAAAGGAGACCTAAATCGCCGGCTTTCCGCGTCGACCATCCGGAGATGTCAATCTCCTCGACCTTGTAAAGGTTTTTGAGCGCCGAGTCGAATTCGACGACCGAGGACGTATCCCAGCTTGAAATACTGAAGGAAGTCGCATTGCCGCAATACGCGAATGTGTGCTGCAGATTTGTGCAGTTCGACATGTCGAACTTTGCCAGATCAAAGCTCTTGCAGTTCTCCATGTACTGAAAGCAAAATGCCAACGAGTGGATTTCTATGCCATCGTCAATGGCCTTTACGGCCACGATATTATTTCTGTTAGGCCACCAGGGGGCAGTCGTCTTGCCGTCGTTTCCCACGGTCGCGGTGGCGTATCCATTTTCGAACCCCGTATACACCGCCGTCACGCGGCGGCTGTTGAGCATGTCACCGACTCTGGGGACCCCGCGGCGCTTGTAGAACATGAGGCTGTGGTCGTCCTCCGAGTACACGGCGAACGCTATCCCGTGAACGGGGTCCACGATGTCGGCGTCGGTCAACGACCCGTTGCCTCCGCCCGTGCCGCCCGACTCCCAGCTCCCCTTTGAGATTCCGTTGCCGAGCGTCCCCGCCACCGTGTTGAACTGGTTTGTGATCGCCGACGAGACCCACGGTCCCGCGATCAGCACCACCAGGACGATGATCGCGATGATCAGTACGTACTCGACTGTCGACTGCCCCTTCGGGCGGCGGGTAAATCTGGGAGATACCCCCCCCCGAAAGGAATTTCCGCTGCATGCATGTGCGGCTCCTCTCGGATTGCTTTGGCTTATGCTGCAGAGGATAGACGCGATTACTAAGGATGAGTCAACAATGCCGCAGCGGCATTCACACTAAGAGGGTAAGGCGTTCGGAGTGACATCCCGTTCCAAAACGTATACTTGATTTAAGGTGGAGTGGAATGTGGGCGCGCAAGGAGATGCGGAATCGATGAGAGCCTCAAAAAAATTACTGCAGTGTTATCATCTTTCATCCTCTCTATTCTTCCATTTCTGATTCTATGGGCGGCTTGGTCAGTCCTCCCTGATACAATTCCCGCTCATTGGAGTGGGGGTGTGGTTGATCGATGGGGTAATAAGCTTGAATTGCTGGTTGTTCCGCTGTTTTCTCTGATTGGTTCTATTGCAATTTCTGTGTACCTTATTGTTTCCACGCGGCGAAGAGAGTTCGCGGATTTCTCTGCTCGAATGCGACGGGACTTTGTTGCGTGCTATATTTCTAGTCTTCTTTTATCGACAACCTGCTCAGTGATAATTGCCGTTTGGGTTCAGTTGATTCTTACGCAAAGCACTGCGGTTGATGGGGGACTTGGACTATCGATCCTGTATTCCCTTCCCGGGCTATATGTGATCTTGTGCGCTTTGCCGCCTTTTTATGCGAGCGGCGAGAGCAAAAAGGCAGAGCGCCTGATAACAGTTCTTATTGGCGGCGCGGAGATTGTTCTTTGTGGAATAGTGCTTGAAGGTTCGGCTGCCTCTTATGCGATGATTGGACTGATGATTCTGTTCTGTGCGTTTGAGATTGTGTCACAGGTAAGGGATAGCCGGTCCTTATGAGTTGAATTACGCGCGTGCGGATATAAAGGGTGGCATGTTAAATTTATTGAAAACTCTGATATGCGCTGCCGACTTCATTAAAATCGATTGCCAATCAAGTCTTCCTATATATGCGAGCCCTGAGAAACTGCGCTGTGAACCTGAGACCGCTATCGATCGGCCCGGTGCACCGGGCCGCTGTCCTCGAGCCGGCATCAGCTTGCCGGTCTCAAAACTTATGCCGTCCGGTACGACCAACAGCCGAGTCTTGCGCCCAGTTCGAGCAGCGCCAGAACCCCGTGCCGGAACCCACGCAGCCGATGGCAGGGGAATTCAGCCGCGGCCATCGAGGAGCCGACCCAGGGACGGCGCCCCCAGTCCTCGAAAGATTTCCACCGCCCCCTACAGGCCTGGATTGATTTAACAGTTGATTTAATCCGGCTGAACAAGCCGAGCATGGGCCGGTTGACAAAATGTAAGGTAAAAAAGCAGATACGACCGTACGCCGGTGCGGGGTTCGGGTGATGTGATAGAAAGTAATACACGTATTACATCTAACCGGGAGGTGCATCATGGCAACCGCCACCGCAGCCCTGAGAACCCCCGAGGACCTCGCGAACAGGTACGACCGCCTGGCGAAGTCAACGGGCCGCACGAAAACCTTCTACATGACGGAGGCGCTTGCCGCAGAGATAGGCAGGCTCGAATACGAGTACGGCCTCATGAATTATCCGGGAAGCGTTTGGTTGCGAGCCACGCCGGTGTGAGGGCCTGAGTCGTCAGGCCCTCACAGGGGGACCGCGATGGTGGCCACCGCGCCGCCCGAGGGGCCGCGCGCAGGTTCTCGCGCGCGGTGAGGTTGGGGTAGAGCGGCGCCTCCTCGATGAGGCTGCCGATTGCGTAGAGGTCCTCGCGGCGCCAGGCGTGCCCGGCAAAGAGGATCTCCCCGGCCGTCGGCCGCAGCATCCCGCAGATCATCTTGAGCGTTGTCGACTTGCCGGCGCCGTTGGGGCCGAGCAGCCCGTACACCTCGCCCTCGCGGATATGAAGGCTCACGTCGGCCACGGCGTCCTGCGCCTGGTCGCCGCGGCCGAAGCGCTTGGTGAGCCCGCGCGTCTCGAGCATGTAACCCATGGGTTTATCCTTTCTCTTCCGGGCGCGCGGGCCGAGTCACCGTGCCCGCGCGCCTTACCTTTCGGGTTCACCATCCATGGTGGGGCGCGTTTCTAACGAAGCCGTAACGGCCGTTGGGCTCTTTTGGCGCCAATTATTCTCAACCAGCACATCATGATTAATTTGCTTAAGGCAACAACTTTCCCGATCGATGTAACCACCGAATCAAAACGTGTGCATCGGCCACCAAAGATGCTGAAAAATGTCGTTTTCGGAGGCTGATGTACACAAAAGCGATAGACATCCCGCGCGACACCACCCTCCACATGTCTGGACTCTCTATGGCCACGCTGGATAGACATCGCCAGAACGGGTATAGTATCGAAAGTTTTGTCGTTTACCAGCGGGGGAGTCCTGTGGGCATCAAGAAGAAGATCAAAAAGGAGCTTATCGGCACTTCCGATTACCCGTCGAATAAGATCTTTACGATCTCCAATTTCATCACCTTTACGCGCCTGGTCCTCACGCTCGTCTTCCTGTACCTGTTTGTGACGGACAACAACCGTGTCGTCGCCATTGTCATCTATGCCATCGCGGCCTCCACCGACTGGATGGACGGTCAGATTGCCCGCATGACCAAAACGGTCTCGTGGCTCGGCAAGGTTATGGACCCCATCTGCGACCGTGCGCTGCTGTTTACCGGCGTGTTGGGCCTGGTAGTCCGCGGCGAGCTTCCCATCTGGGTCTGTGTGGTCATTATCGGCCGCGATGTTTACTTAGGGATCGGATCGCTCATCGTGCGCCATTATCACCGTCGTCCCATTGATGTCGTCTTTCCCGGAAAAATTGCCACGGCGCTGCTCATGACCGGCTTCTCGCTCATGCTGCTGGGCTTTCCCGTCGTGGACGGCTGGCATCTGCTGCCCGCCACGCTCACGGCATTCCCGGGCCTCAACGGCAGCTCGGTGCCCCTCGGCATCTTCTTTGTGTACGGCGGCGTGATCTTCTCCATGCTCACCGCTGTCATCTATTCCATTAAGGGAGGGGCGGCCATTAAACAGGCCATCGCGCATCCCGAGGACGAGGACACCGACTTTCTCAACCCCGAAATCGAAGACTGATTCATTGGGGTATGATTACGTACGGTTCATTCTTTGCGGCGTGGCCGCGTTAGATAGGGGTTGTCATGGACAACAAGGTTAACAATATGCCTCAGAACGATAAGACTGCGGACGCTACCTGCGTTTTCCGCGTTCCTTCGAGCGATGTCACCGTTCCCGACCTTATGGCCAACGTGCGCATCACCGCTCCTGTTCTGTCCATCGTCAAGGGACCGCAGACCGGAGCTGCCTTTGAGCTCGAGGACGACGTGACCACCATCGGCCGCGATCCCGCGAACGGCATCTTCCTCAACGACATGACCGTCTCGCGCAGCCACGCACGCATTATTCGTGAGGGCTTGGGCGCCCGTATTGAGGATCTGGGCTCGCTCAACGGCACCTGGGTTGACGGCGCCATCGTCAACGGTGCTCCGCTGCACGACGGCTCTTCCGTTCAGATCGGTACGTTCACGCTCATCTACCACGAGAGCACGCCGGAGCGCATCGAAACCGGTGAGTAGGTAATGGCCGAACGAAACTATCTGAGTATCGGCCAAGTCGTCAATCTACTTCGAGGCGCATACCCCGATCTATCGAACTCAAAAATTAGATTTCTAGAAGATGAGGGTCTCATCACCCCTCATCGTACGCCTAAGGGGTATCGCCAGTACTCCAAGGAAGACGTTGACCGTCTCGAGGTCATCCTGCACCTGCAGAAGACCCGCTACATGCCGCTCAACGTCATTAAGCAGCGCTTGGAAAACGCAACGGACCTGTCCACCTTGGCTTACGAGGTGGGTCTTCTGTCCGATGTTCCGCTTAAGACGGAGCCCAAGGAGACCAAGCAAAAGCTGCACCCTATCGAGACGATTCCCGACATGCTCGGCGTTGAGATTTCGTTTATCCGCTCCCTTGCCGAGAACGATCTTATCCGCATCATCAAGAGCCCGCAGAACCGAGAGCTCGTGGATGGCCGAGATTTCCCGATTATCCGTTACTGCTCGGAGCTGTCACGCTTCCACATTGAGCCGCGCAACCTGCGTCAGTACGTATCGTCGGCAAACCGCGAGTCTTCGATGTTTGAGCAGGTTCTCGTGAGCATGCTCGGCATGGATACCTCCGATGACGAGCGCGACGCCAAGCTCGAGCGCGCTTTTAAGAAGCTGCACGACCTCACCGAGGGTGTGCACACCGCGCTTCTTAAGAACCGTGTCTTTGAGTCGCTCAACGCCGTGGTCGAGGACGCTGACATCGATGCACTCGATGAGGAGATCGCGCGTTCCGAATCCACCAAGGCTAAAAGCGATGCGACAAGCGTCCCCGCGGTTGCCGCGCACGACGAGTCGCTCGTGCAGCCGTCCAAAGTCGTCGTCCCCTCGCATAGCTCGTCTGCTAACACGGGCAAATAACCGCCGTTCACCCGGCAATCCATGAAAGGTCACCCATGTACGACTTCGAATCTCATATCGTCGATATCCCCGACTATCCCGAGCCCGGAGTCGTCTTTAAGGACATCACGCCGCTCTTTGGCAATCCCGAGGCTCTGAAGGCCATGGTCGATGCGCTCGCCGAGCATTTTGCTGGCATGGGCATTACCAAAGTCGTCGGCCCCGAGGCCCGCGGCTTTATGGTCGGTGTGCCCGTAGCCGTTGCCCTGGGCGCCGGCTTTGTTCCCGCTCGTAAGCCGGGTAAACTGCCGCGCAAGACGGTGAGCGAGAGCTACGAGCTCGAGTATGGATCGGATTCTATCGAGATCCACGCCGATGCTATCAGCTCTAAAGATACCGTGTTGATTCTAGACGACTTGGTCGCGACGGGCGGAACCGTCGAGGCAACAGGTAAACTGGTGCGAGATATGGGCGCAAAGCTTGTGGGTTACGGTTGTATCCTTGAGCTTGCGTTTCTCAACCCGCGCAAGAAGCTCACGCCTTCTAACGAGGACGCTGAGCTCTTTAGCCTGGTAACGGCGGACTAGCCGCTACCCTTAGATACCGGAAAGGAAGCTACATGCGCACAGCAAATACGCACAGAAACATGGCACGCTGCGCTGCTACGGCAACCCTCGCTTGTGTTTTGGGCCTGGGCCTCGTGGCTCCGGCCTACGCCGATACCGCATCCGACCTTGCCGCTGCCCGTACCAAGCTTGAACAGATTGGCACCCAAACCCAGCAAATTCACGAAGAACTCTCCGCGCAGACGCAGGAGCTTGATCAGACTGCAGGCGAGATCACGCAAAAGCAGCAAGAGATTGCGGAGGGTCAGGCAAAGCTTTCGAGCTATGTTGCCGGTGAGTACAAGACCGGCGGTCTGAGTCTCCTTCAGGTTCTGACGGGCGTCGACGATCTGGGCGACATGCTCAACCGTCTCTTCTACTACGGTAAGGTGTCCGACAAACAGGCCCAGACCATTCAGGAGGTCAAGGACCTTAAGCAGCAGCTCACCGATAAGCAGACCGAACAGGAGAAGAACGTCGCCGCGACGCAGAAGAAGGTCGACGAGCTCAACGCCCAGCAGGCTGAGGCCCAAAGTGTCGTGAACTCCCTGGATTCACAGCTGCAGGCCGAGCTTGCTGCCGAGGCCGAGGCCAACGCCGCGCTTCAGGCTGGCATCAATGCCAGCACTGCCGAAAAGGCCACGGTGAGCAACGACACTGCAGGTACGACCGAGAACACCCCCACGCCCACACCTGCTCCCACGCCGCAGCCTTCGACGCCCACTCCTGCTCCCACGCCGCAGCCTTCAACGCCCGCTCCAGCTCCGACGCCTTCCGCACCGAGCCAGTCCGTTGACGGTGGTACCGTTGTTTCGCGCGCCTACAGCAAGCTTGGTTGTGCTTATTCCTGGGGCGGCATTGGCCCGAACAGCTTTGACTGCTCCGGCTTTGTAAGCTACTGCCTCACCGGTCGTTATTGCCGCCTGGGCACCACTGGTACCTTCATGGGCTGGACCCGTGTGTCCGATCCCCAGCCTGGCGACGTCGTTGTCAACTCTTACCACACCGGCATCTACATTGGCAACGGCCAGATGATCCATGCTTCCGACTACAGCACGGGCGTTATCATCAGCTCCGTCGCAGCCGGTATGAACAACAACTACATCTTCGTACGCTATTAATTTATTACTACAGCGAACGAACGTGGGCCTCGCGATCTTGAGTCACGAGGCCCATTCTTTATACCCTACCGTTTGCCATAAGATCAGGATGGCTATCTAGTATTCAAAACTAGATAGCCATCCAATCAATCAAAAAGATGGCTATAATTGTTGGGGAACAATTAGAAAGGACCCTCAATGAGCTGGGCACTTATCTCCGATTCGAGCTGCAATCTTCGCGATTGGCAACCAACCGCACCTCATACCACCTTTGCATTTGCACCCCTTAAGATCCGAGTGGGGGAGCGCGAATTTGTCGACGACCTCTCGCTCGATGTTCACGAGCTTAATAGCGCCGTGCAGGCGGAGTCGAGCGCTTCTTCGAGCGCCTGTCCAAACGTAGGGGAGTGGGCTGAACTCTTTGGGCTTGCCGACAAGACGATCTGCATGCCCATCTCGGAGGGCGTCTCGGGAAGCTACAATGCCGCGGCCACGGCACGCGATATGGTACTTGCCGAGGAGCCCAACCGCCAGATTCATTTGGTCAACTCACGAGCCGCAGGTGGCAAAATGGATCTGATCTTCCTGCTGTTCGACCGCTATCTTGCAAGCAACCCGGATACCTCCTTTGAGGACGCCTGCGCTTACTTCGATAGCTTGGAGCAGAACAGCAAGATTCTCTTTAGCCTGTGCAATTACGAAAACCTTGCGAAGGCCGGACGTATCCCTAAGGCGGCCGGCGTTATTGCCAATAAGCTCAATATCCGCATTTTGGGCACGGCGAGCGAAGCGGGCAAAATTGAACTCGTTGGGCACACGCGTGGCGAAAAGAAGATGCTCACCAAGATTGTCGACACCATGGAGGCCGAGGGCTTCACGGGCGGCGAGGTCATCATCGATCACGTTGAGAACGAAGCTGGAGCCCAGGCGCTTGCTGACCGCATTGTCGAGCATTGGCCTGGCTCCAAGACGATTGTCATGCCCTGCAACGGCCTAGATTCCTATTACGCCGAGATGCACGGTCTCATCATCGGCTACGGCATGGGCGTGGCTTCGGGCCGATAATGTCCAGCTTGACAAACGCACGGGCGGGATAAGGGGCCAGTGGCCCTTTATCCCGCCCGTCTTATACCTCGGTTAGCTATTAAACCCATTGAACTTGAGGTAGCTCATCAGGTACGCCTTCGAAACGAAGGACGATACCGCACTGCGTACGAGCAGCGATTCGCGCGTAACCTGATGTGCGGTATCGGGTACGGGAGTCTGCTCGACGGAAAACGCCGCACGAATCGATGCCTCAAGTTGATCGACTACATAATCGAAAGCCGTTGGAGCGTCGTAGCTCAAGCGCTGAATATTAAAAAGTGCCTGAACCGCAGCGATGGGCAGTACCTGCTTAAAGATACAAATGGCGATGAGACGCGCAATCTGCTCACGGCCATACTGTTTTTTAACCGGAGCAGGAACGAGGCCGACCTTCACGTAGTTATTGATCATCGATGGCGTGATAACGGGCTGCTCTACGCAAATCGAAAGCGGCTCCATCCACAGCGCAACATATTCAATAACCTGATCGCGATAGAGCGTTACGTTGGGCAGCTGGTCATAGCGTGGCAAGCTCAACGCGTTGAGTTTTCCCACCATATCGGACTGAATAAATGCATCCGGCAGCACCGTCGGTTGAATATCCTCCGGCTTAATGCTGACCGATGTATCGGACATCGGGATAACATGTTTGACGTGGTTCATCAGAGGCCTCCGTTCGTTTTCTATATTGTATTCTAGGTTATCTAGTTTTGGATACCACATAGCAGCCAAGTAAAAGTGGTTGGACTGCACATTGATGCACCGCCCAACCACTTTGTTAAAAGATAGCAACCTTACATAAGATATATTATCGTACTTATCCACGGAGAAATGCGTATGCGCTGGTTGCCGCTATGGCTCCATCAGAAACGGCGGTCACAACTTGGCGTAAACGCTTGGAACGGATATCGCCAGCGGCAAATAGACCTGGCGTGCGGGTCGCCATGGATTCATCAGTCAAAATGCCGCCATCAGGCGCCAGATCGACTAGATGCTCAACAAGCTCGGTATGGGGTTGCGTTCCGGTAAAGACAAAGATACCAAACGAGCCAGGGACAAATGACTCAGTGTGAGTTTTCCCGGATGCATTGTCCTTAAAGGTGATCGTCGTTGGCATGGCTTCGCCCGAGAGCTCCACAATACTAGTTTGGTACCTAACTGTAATATTGTCCTTTGCGAGTACTTTCTGAACAACACCATCGGGCGCACGGAACTGGTCGCGGCGCAGCACGATGGTCACACTGCTGGCAATGTCAGCCAGGAACAGCGCCTCTTCGCATGCCGAATTGCCACCACCGATTACAAAAACCTGCTTGCCACGGAAAAACATGCCGTCACATGTTGCGCAATATGAAACGCCACGACCGCGATACGTATCCTCGCCTGCGAAACCTGTCGGACGCGGCGTGGCACCCATGCAAGCGATAACGCTCGAGGCCAGCGTATCGCCCATATCGTGATGCACCGTAAACAACGCTGCATCGGCATCGTAATCGATACCCGTAACCATGCTCCATGTAACCTGTGCTCCCAGGCCCTCTGCATGCTGCTGAAAACGCTCGCCGAGTTCGGCGCCACTCAAGAGCGGAATACCCGGATAGTTCTCGACCTCATTGGTTGTGGCGATCTGCCCTCCCGACATGCCCTGTTCAATCACGGTCGTCGTTAGGTTGGAGCGTGCAGCGTAAATGGCGGCAGCATAGCCCGCGGGGCCGCCACCGATAATAGCAACATCGATCGGCTGATGGGTAGTCATGAAGAGACCTCCTGTCGAAAGATTGGCGTTCTTTGCGCTCATACCCAAATTTACGTGAACATGACACTCATGCACTACAATGATAAATCGCGTATCAAAGCTGAAGGGGAGTTATCGATGGATCAAACGCAGACGAGCAATAGCGCTCCCCTGCCCATGCAAGCCACTCCCCAACCGGAGCAAATGACCGTTTCACCTGCACAAAAACCCCTAGTAACCATTGTGCACGCATCGGTTGGATCGGGCCACAAAGCCGCCGCCAACGCGATTGCACAAGCATTTGACCTTATCCGCGGCACCAAGGAAATCCCTGAGGATATTGAAATTGAAGTGCTCGATATCCTTGATTTTGGACGTATTAAATTCGACGGCAATAAGACCGCGGCTTCTTTTACGGGAGCCACACGCCCCATTTACGACCTGACCTGGCGATATACGCTTACGGGACATCTTCTCTGGGGTGGCGGCACGGCATGGTCACGTATTATGTTCCCTGCCTTCAACGAATATGTCCGCACCCGCAGGCCCATAGCCGTGGTTGCAACACACATTACGGCAGCCAACGTCGCTGTGGGCGCCCGCGTAATTACGGGTATCGATTATCCGGTCATCTGCGTACCAACAGACTATGAAGTCGAAGGCTTTTGGCCCCACAAGGACACTGACCTGTTCTGCGTGGCCAACGAGTTTATGGCCGAAACGCTGCGTCCGCGCAAAGTTCCCGAGTCAAAGATCCGCATAACGGGCATCCCCATCCGAGCCGGTTTCGATACCGATTACAAACGCGAGGATGAGCTGAGCAAGTTCAATCTCCCCATAGACAAAACCGTCGTATTGGTGATGGCCGGCGCCAGTTTGCCCCAACCATACGTGCGTTTCCGTGCCGCGATGGACCACACGCTCCCCTTCTTACGCAGCTTTGAAGACATGCACTTTGTCTTTTTACCGGGCAAAGATAAGGAATACGCCGCCCGACTCAAGACGCTCTTCGACGCCATGAAGCTCGACAACGTCACGGTTCTGGACTACGTGGACGACATGGCGGCCCTCATGCACGGCTGCGACCTGGCAATCCTCAAATCGGGCGGACTCACCGTCACCGAATGCCTGTGCGCGCATCTGCCGATGATCCTGCTGGGCAAATCATATGGCCAGGAAAAGGCCAACACAACGATGCTCACCGGCATGGGCGCCAGCATGCATGTCACCACCGCACGAGAACTCATCGTGACGCTTCGTCACCTGCACGACCACCCTGAGTCGCTCAAAGCCCTACTCATCAACGGCGAAGTACTACGCCGTCCACGCGCAGCGGAGGACATCGCCATCGCAACCATGGAGCTCGTAGGCAAACCCCAAAAGCGCAAACGAGCCTTCTGCCGCTTCTACTGGGGCGGGAAGCCTGCTCATATCCGCTAGCGTCGGACTGTTCGCTTGCCCGTGGGGGCCTATATATCATCCCGTGCTCAAACATTCTCGCTACGCTGCGAAACTGCGCGCGGGACGATATATAGGCCCCCACAGGCAAGCTGCGTTTACGCACTAGCAGCTAAACTAGATTCCCCTCCAGTAGAACCAACAAAGGCGAGACCGGAAAAGATAAATACAGTTAGCCGATGCGACAAAGAGACTATTCCTTTGTCGCATCGGCTAACTAGAATGTAAATTTTTTCAAGCGAGTAGCCGCCCGCCCGCCTCTCTCACATATCGTTCCACGCGCAGTTTCGCAGCGAGCGAAGCGACGCGAGAATGTTTGAGCATGGAATGATATATAGGCGGGTCGGGCCGGTCAGCGGACAGTACGTAAACGACTAAGCGACGCCGCTAGAACCGAAACCGCCGGCTCCTCGGTCGGTTTTATCTAGTTCTTCTACTTCTATGAGGTTGACCGTGGGGACTTCTTGGATGACGAGCTGGGCTATGCGGTCGCCTTTGTTGATTTGGATATTGTTGGTGGGATCCAGGTTGATGAGGATAACCTTGAGTTCTCCTCGGTAGTGGGCGTCGATGACGCCCGGCGTGTTGACTATAGACAGGCCCTGCTTGATAGCCAAGCCGCTGCGGGGCTGGACGAAGC
>CABUQI010000019.1 GCA_902493545.1 uncultured Collinsella sp.
ACACCATCGTGGGCGCGGGTGCCACCGAGGGCTCCATGGACGCCGGCAACATCCTCAAGCCGGCGCTCGCCCGTGGCGACCTGCACGCGATCGGCGCGACCACGCTCGACGAATACCGCAAGTACATCGAGAAGGACGCGGCGCTCGCCCGTCGTTTCCAGACCGTTATGGTGAGCGAGCCTACCGTCGAGGACACCATTTCGATCCTGCGTGGTCTGAAGGAGAAGTACGAGATCTTCCACGGTGTGCATATCACCGATAGCGCGCTCGTGGCAGCTGCCGACCTCTCCGATCGCTACATCGCCGACCGCTTCCTGCCCGACAAGGCCATCGATTTGGTCGATGAGGCGGCAAGCCGCCTGCGCATGGAACTCGACAGCATGCCGGTCGAGATCGACGCCACCACGCGTCAGCTCACTCAGCTGCAGATCGAGGAACAGGCGCTCATGAAAGAGACCGATGACGCCTCCAAGGAGCGTCTGGAGGCCCTGCGCCAGGAGATTGCCGAGGTCCAGGAAAAACTCAACGTGCAAAAGGCCGGCTGGCTCAACCAGAAGAACGCCATTGACCACGTGCAGGAGCTTAAGAGCCAGCTTGACGAGGCCAAGAGCGAGGAGGAGCGTGCGACGCGCAACGGCGATTTGGGTCGTGCGTCCGAGCTGCGCTACTCCGTGATTCCGGGCCTGCAGCAGCAGATTCAGGATTCCGAGGCCGCGCTCGAGGCGCAAAAGCAGCAGGACGGCGAGGGCCTCAACGAGCAGGTGACCTCCGATGAGATCGCCGAGGTCGTGAGCGCCTGGACCGGCGTGCCCGTGTCCAAGATGATGCAGGGCGAGCTCGACAAGCTCAAGGGCCTGGAGGGCGAGCTGCATAAGCGCGTCATCGGTCAGGATGAGGCCGTCTCCGCCGTTGCCGCGGCCGTGCGCCGCAGCCGTGCGGGCCTCTCCGATCCGGACAAGCCCATCGGCAGCTTCTTCTTCCTGGGCCCCACCGGCGTGGGCAAGACCGAGCTCGCCAAGGCGCTGGCCGAGTGCCTGTTCGATGACGAGCGCGCGCTCGTGCGTATCGACATGTCCGAGTATATGGAGAAGTTCAGCGTCCAGCGTCTGATTGGTGCGCCCCCGGGGTACGTGGGCTACGACGAGGGCGGCCAGCTCACCGAGGCCGTGCGCCGTCGTCCGTACTCTGTGATCTTGCTCGACGAGATGGAGAAGGCTCATCCGGATGTCTTTAACGTGCTGTTGCAGGTGCTTGATGACGGTCGTCTGACCGATGGCCAGGGTCGCCAGGTGTCCTTCAAGAACACGATTATCATCATGACGTCCAACGTGGGCTCCAAGGCCATCGCCGATCTGTCCGGTAAGGACGAGGAGGAGATGCGCCATCAGGTCGACGCTGCCATGGCTCAGACCTTCCGCCCCGAGTTCCTCAACCGTATCGACGATATCGTGGTGTTCCATCCGCTCGGTATGACGCAGATCGAGAAGATCGTCGACATCCAGCTCGCCGACGTCCGCGCGCGTCTGGCCAAGGAGCGCATGACGCTTGCCATCACCCCGGCGGCCAAGCAGATGCTCGCCGTGGGCGGCCTGGACCCGGTCTTTGGCGCCCGTCCGCTCAAGCGTCTGGTTCAGCGCGAGGTCGTGGATGCCATCGCCGCCGCTATCATCGATGGCACGGTGCGCGAGGGCGATCAGGTGACGGTCGATGTCGACAAGGACGGCGGCTTTACCGTCGTGTGCGACAACACGCCGGCGGCCACCTACGAGGTCCCCGACGCAGAGTAAATTATGGGGCCGGCTTTAACCGCACCTCATCGCAAAACGCCAAGGGCGGCGGATCCAATTGGGTCCGCCGCCCTTTTTTCGTGCGACAATCGATGGTGTTGAACGTGAGCACATGGCAAGGAGCTATGCAGATGAAAGACGAGAACAAGACGAACGCACCGGTGGCTGAGGCGGCGCCCGCCGCACCGAAGACTCCGTCTAAACCGGCACCCAAGCCGCGCGACCCCTACATCCGTGCCGAGAACGAGGACGATGACGGCTACGATCCCTACAGCGATCGCCGCCCCGAGCGCGAGCCAATGTTCGAAGCCGACCCCTGGCGCTAGTTGCATCAAGTAACTAATTTGGCGATGATTTTCTGGGACGGGGTAGTCAAAAAAGCCCCGTCCCAAATCGACTGTCCAGGGAGTCGCATTCGGGCTTGGTTGTCCTCTCAGCCACTCGGCATCCTTCGAGCAGTAATAGTGAAAAAACTTGCTTAAGTGTTAATCAAGTCAGACATAATCTTGCTCTCTAATTAATCAAGAATCGCTATAATTTTGATTAGCTAGAGAGCAAGATTGGAGAATCATGGCATTCAACGACTTGATCGCCCAGAAAATAAAGGACTTTGAACAGCAGGGGGTTCCGCAGGTCTTTGAGCGAGACCTTGATCTAGGAAACCCACAGGAGCCAAAGCGCGACAACATCGTAAATGTGATTGTGGGGGCCCGCCGTTGTGGAAAGACGTATCGCCTGTATCAGGAGATGCGGCGGCTTCAGAGCCGGGGCGTCGAGCTTGACCGGATGCTTTACTTCAATTTTGAGGATGAGCGCTTGCGCCCGTATGAGCCATCGCTGCTGGCGGACGTGCTCGACACGTTCTATGCACTGTATCCTGTTGCTCGAACCGAGGGCGCTTACATTTTCTTTGACGAGATCCAGGAAATTCCCGAATGGGGTGCGTTTCTGCGGCGTGTAGTCGATACGGAGAAAGCGACCGTCTATGTGACGGGATCTTCTTCCAAGATGCTGTCCTCAGAACTTAAGAGCGAGTTCAGGGGTCGTTCTCTTGTGCGAGAGCTTTTTCCGTTGAGTTTTTCGGAATACGTTCGATATAAGACGGGGAGCGTCCCTGAGCCAGATGCGACCTTTTCCCCGAGCGATGCAGCGCTGCTTCGACATCATCTGATCGGGTATCTTGAACAAGGGGGATTCATCGCGACACTTGAGCAGACGCCTGCAGACGCGATTCAGCTGCTACAGGAATATGCTTCGCGAACGGTCGCCATGGACGTCGTTGAACGTTACGACGTCAAGAACCCTCGCCTGGCATCGCTGTTCTTGACGCGGTGTATGGCATCTTCGGGACGAGAGCTGTCAGTGAACAAAGTGTACAACGAGTTCAAGAGCAGACAGATACCCGTCAGTCGTAATTCGCTCAGCGATTTACTTGAGTATTATGAGGACGCCTACCTGTTATTTTCTGTGCCGGAGTTCACGCGTTCACTGGCAAATAACATGCGGTCTGCGTCTAAGGTCTACGCTGTCGACCCTGCGATGTTTGGAGCATTCTCTCCCGCATCGGCATTGGACCAGGGCCAGAGGCTCGAGACCGCAGTGTTCAATGCGCTAAGAAGAAGGACTCCCGCGGTGAGGACCGGCTCGGTCTGCCGCCTGCTGATCAAAGAGAAGAGCAAAAGCCATGAGGTGGACTTTGTGGCTGGGGACGCGCTTCTCATGCGGGCTTATAGCCTGATTCAGGTGAGTGCGGATATGGCAAGTGAGAAAACGCGCGAGCGCGAAATTGCCGCGCTTGATGCCTCGATGGCCCAGTTTGATCTTGGCGAGTCGGCAATCGTTACCATGGATGAGCAGGCCGATATTCCATGCGAGCACGGTGCGGTACACGTTGTGCCCGCATGGAAGTGGCTCCTTGCCTAATCATCTACGGATCTGTGGGGCCAGGACCTCCTGGCCCCTTCATCACGGTTGGGGAGCACCATGATGCGCCCGGCTAGTCCTGGGCTTTGATGCTCGGCATCAGAATCTGGGCGAGGTAGTCGCATTCGAGCTTGGTCGCGGCGTCGGCTTTGCCGTCTTTGCCGACCAGTACGTTCTTGATCTGGCTATAGGTGTAGCGGTTGCCGGTCGTAAGCTCGACAAGCTCAATGGCCGTGTCCATGGGGTAGGTTGACACGGGGTTCTGCGTCCGTCCGTTGATGGTCTGGGGCACCACGTACGGATAGACGGGGCCGCTGGCGTAGACGGTGTAGCCGTTACCGAGGTTTGCCGCGCCCAAAACCGTATCGCCTTCATCGGGCGTAAAGCTCTCGCCCTCGCGCACCGCGACGAGCGTCACGAGCGGCGTATTGGCGTCGTCGCCCAGATAGATGCATAGCGTGCTTCCGTTTTGCCAAGTTGCGACCTTGCCGTACCACTCGACGGGAATATCGAGCTGGTAGAGGTCGGTTGCCTTGTGGCGAGCGTCAGCATCACGGGACGCCTGTGCCTTTTGCGCGCTCACGGCATTGACGGCGGCGTCGCGCCGCGCGGTTGCTGCCTGCTGGAGCACTTTGGCAGCCGCGGCGGAGCTCGCACCGCCCTCCTCGGCATACTTGGCGGCGGCATCGATCTGGTCGTCAGTCACCGTGTCGGCCGAAGGCACTTTGAGCTTAAAGGTGGCCTGGGCACTTAAATCCTGTCCATCGCTCTTAACGGTGACCTGCGTCTTGGTGGTCGGGACGGTATAGATGGTGCCGTCGGCCGCGATGGGGGAGGCAGCGATGGAGAGCGTGTAATCGCCGGGCAGCAGTTTGATGCCGCGGCCGTGCTCGTCAACATAGAGCGTTTCGCTCACGGAGGAGCCATCAGCGTCCTGACCGCTCACCTGTACGGGAATCTTGGAGCCGGTGGAACAGTCGAGGCCCGCGGCATGCACGCCAATCTGCACCGACATCATCGTGTGCGCACTGGCGGCGACAGCGGCAGCCTGCTCTTGCTGGTATCCGTTCCAAGCCGCATAGCCCGCGCCGCCGGCGACGAGCGCGACGGCCACGATGCCGGCGACCATCAGATTGCGGCGCTTGGGAGACATCTTGCGATGGCGGACCTCGGCTTCGTGTGCCGAGGGAACGGACGGCAGGGGAATATCGCCCATGGCGATGGTCTCATCCACGGCTGGTGCGGAACCCAGGCCAGGAAGCTCGCGAGTCAGCGAATCCTCGGCCGGTAAGCTGTCGAGCAAGACGGTTTCCTCGCCCATGTCGGATTCGGGTTGGTTGCCGGTCTCGCTTTCGGTGTCTTCGTGATCTGCCTCATCCTCGGCAGGCTCAACGTCGCCTGCATCCTGATCATCGGATTGCGCCTCGGTTTCCGGCTCATCCTGCACATCAACGCCCGAGTCGTCAAACGCAATCTCATCGAGTGAAATCCGGTCTAAGCTCTCCAAGGCCTCAGCGCAAGCTTCTGCATCTTGGGCCGCATCCTCTTGGCCCGTCGTCTCATCTTTCATATATCCCCCAAGCTCAATATCGGGACAACACTGTACCCAAAAACGGGACTCCATAGAGCCGCCGCATGATTTGAAATCCGATTTTATATATGCGTATGTTTTTGAACAGATGAATAGAGACGCAACGACAAAAGCCCCCGGAAAGCGAGCGAAACGCTTTCCGGGGGCTCTGCGAGACATTGGATGAAAATCCTGACGGGCGGGCCTATGCCCAACTGCCAACAGCGACCAACATGTTACTCGGCGTGAGCGTAATCAACCTTGGCGCGGCGAGCAGTAGCCTTCTCCCAATCGCTGGTTCCCTCAAAGACGTCCTGCTTGTAGGGATTGCGGCCGAGCTTCTTGGCACGGTAGGCGATGTAGATGATCGCGGCGACGTTGGCGACTAGTGCGGCGATCGAGACCGCGGTAGCGGCGCCGGGGTCGAGCGTGGAGTGGGTCACAAAGATGGACTCCTCCTGGAAGTACGGGAACACCTGGGCAAACATGCACCAAATGGCCAGCGTAAAGGCGCGGTTCTGGATCCAACCGCCCTTGTTCCAGATAAAGGCGGCGACGGTGGGCGCCAGCAGCAGCGCAAAGCCGCAGAACCAGGAGTGGGTGGGCAGGCAGTTGTAGGTGTAGCAGAAGTTCCAGATATCGTAGGCGATGATGTAGACCCAGGTCATGTCGGGCCACAGCATGTCGGTCTGATCCTCGGAGGCGTAGACGCTCCACCAGCCGGTCATGCAGAAGATGTTGATGATACCGGCGATGCCGTTGAACACGTTGTTCCAGCCGGCCAGCTGCGTAGCACCTTCGGAGGTGACCCAGGTGGACTGGCCCAGGACAAAGAAGTGATAGGCGCTCTCAAAGTCGGACACGACGGCGATCATGATGTTGATGGCGACGATCACAAACGGCCACGCGCGGAACCAGTGCGCCTTGCCGATCTTTCCCCACTGGTACTTAATGGCAATGAAGCCCCAGCAACCGGCCAGCGCCGCGTATACCTTGGCGTAGTGGAACCAGCTGTTCTGGTACACATGGGTAGGGTTGGTGAGCGCCCACTCGGCACCCTGCGAGACGCCGATGGCGATGGCGACGCAGTAGATGGTCATGGCCAGCGGAGCCACGCCAAAGATGATTGCCGCGCCCAGCTTGGTGCGGCGGCCGACCTCGTTGAGTACGATCAGGCCGATAAAGACCATGGCCCAGCCGGCCCAGTGGATAAGGGTATCGCTACCCCAAACATCGAACAGCATGCTGCTCTCCTTTCACACGCCCGCGGCCCCTCTTCTGATCGCGGGCAGTTTGGCCAAATGTCGTCAGTTCTGGGGCTTGCGCTCCGGATACTTGGCGGTATAGCCCTCGATGTGGAGTGTCGAGGCGATGATTTCCTTGACCGTCTCGTCGGGCACATCGGGGTGCGTGCGGATATACATCAACAACCCCATGATGAGGGTGTAGAACGTCTCGTAGACATGGTCGATGCGTAGCTCATGATGGGCGACAAAATCCACCACGGTGGTGTCGCAGATATACTGCGCCACGCGCTGGACCACGTTGTGCAAAAAGCCGCCGTAGAGCGCGCCGCTGCTCGAGGTGAGCGTACTCGGCAGCTCGTGGCCGCTGACGACCAGGCGCTTGAAGAGCGGGGCGACGGTGTCGAGTGCACCCTCGATATCACCGACGATGCGGCTGGCATTCCACTGCTCGAGCTCGGCGATAAAACCGTCGATCGCCTCGTCCATAACAGCGGTGACGGCGGCGTCCATATCGGCAAAGTAGTGGTAGAACAGCGAGCGCGTGCAGCCGGCTCGCTTGGTCACGGCCGATACCGATAGGTGGGATACGCCCAGCTCGGAGCTTACGGTGCGCACGGCATCGAGGATCTCGCGACGGCGTTCGTCGCCCGTCAGGCGCTTTGCCGCGCTATCGGATGCGGGGACGGCATTGACTACAGAGGTACCTGCTGTGTTGTTGCCCATGTTTTTGCCGCCTTTCATCCTCTTTTGCCTGACCGTTCGCCTAACAGTCTTGAATATTGTTGACGGTTCGTCAATACTATTTTTGACACAATGTCAACAATGGTGGGTGAACGGCATGGGGCATGCCAGGCCTGCAAAAAAGAGGGGCGCCGCGGCCTCGTCGGGCTGTGGCAAGAGAAGGGACAACCATGATTCTCAACGGACCGGGAATTAGCTACACCGAGCCCGATATCGGCGCGGAGTTTGTGCCGCCGCTGCCGGAGCATCCGCGTGAGGCCATCGTCAAGCTGTGCGAGCACTGCACCAACCGTCTGCTGCATCGCGATGAGCTGCTGGGCTACGAGTACTGGTCGTTTGCCGAGGCCGCAACCGACGAGCAGGCCGAAGTGCTCTGCAAGATGAAGATGCGCCGTCCCTATACGCTGCCCGAGATGGTCAAGCTCACCGGCATGCCCGAAGCCGATATCGAGAAGATGCTCGACGACATGAGCTACACGGGTCTGCTCGAGTACAACTGGGAAAACCCCGAGCGCGCCAAGCAGTGGGTGCTGCCCATGCTGGTGCCGGGTTCCGCTGAGTTTCTCAACATGCGCGTGAGCCAGCTCGAGGAGCATCCGGTCTATGCCAAGTTCTTTGAGCAGGCGTCCAAGGGACCGCTGTCCAAGGCCACGCCGGTGGTGCCGCCCGGAGGCGCCGGCATCGGCATGCACGTCATTCCGGTCGAGAAGGCCATCGACGCCGTGAGCACCTCGGTGCCGATCGAGCATATCGAGCATTGGCTCGACAAATACGATGGCAAATATGCCGCCAGCACCTGCAGCTGCCGCGCGAGCCGTCGCGTGATGGGCGAGGGCTGCGCCGACGACCCCGCCGACTGGTGCATTGCCGTGGGCGATATGGCCGACTATGTGGTTGAGACCGACCGCGGCCATTACGTGACGCGCGACGAGGTTTACGACATCCTGCGCCAGGCCGAGGACAACGGCTTTGTGCACCAGATCACCAATATCGACGGCGAGAACAAGATCTTCGCCATCTGCAACTGCAACGTCAACGTGTGCTACGCCCTGCGCACCTCGCAGCTGTTCAACACGCCCAACCTGTCGCGCTCGGCCTATGTCGCCAAGGTCGAGAAGGACAAGTGCGTGGCCTGCGGTCGCTGCGTTGAGGTGTGCCCGGCCGGCGCCGCCAAGCTCGGCCAGAAGCTCTGCAGCAAAAAGGCCGGCGGACAGGTGCCCGAGTATCCGCGCCAGGAGCTGCCCGACGCCACCAAGTGGGACCACACCAAGTGGTCGCCCAACTACCGCAACGACAACCGCATCGAGACGCATGAGTCCGGCACCGCTCCCTGCAAGACGGCCTGCCCCGCGCACGTTGCCGTTCAGGGCTATCTGAAGCTTGCGGCTCAGGGTCGCTATGACGAGGCCCTAGCACTCATTAAGCGCGAGAACCCGCTGCCCGCTATCTGCGGTCGTGTGTGCAACCGCCGCTGTGAGGATGCCTGCACCCGCGGCCGTGTGGATGCCGCCGTGGCTATCGACGAGGTCAAGAAGTTCATCGCCCAGCGCGATCTGGATGCCGCGACCCGCTACGTCCCGCCCGTGGTGACCCCGACGCGTGCCGGCGGCTTCGACCAGAAGATCGCCATCATCGGTGCCGGTCCGGCCGGCCTGTCCTGCGCTTTCTACCTGGCCGAGAAGGGCTACAAGCCCGTCGTGTTCGAGAAGAACGAGCGCCCGGGCGGCATGCTCACCTACGGCATTCCCAGCTTTAAGCTGCAGAAGGACGTCATCGAGGCCGAGGTCGAGATCATTCGCCTGATGGGTGCCGAGTTCCGCTATGGCGTGGAAGTCGGTCGCGACGTGACGCTCGACGAGCTGCGCGCACAGGGCTTTAAGGCCTTCTACGTTGCCATTGGCTGCCAGGGCGGCCGCCTCGCCGGTATTCCGGGTGAGGATGCCGAGGACGTGGCCGTGGCCGTCGACTTTTTGCGCAAGGTCAACAGTGGCAAGATCGACGCGCTGCCCGGCCGCACCATCGTGGTGGGCGGCGGCAACGTGGCTATCGACGTCGCGCGCAACGCCTGCCGTCTGGGTTCCGAGCACGTTGAGGTGTTCTGCCTGGAGAGCGAGGCCCAGATGCCCGCCAGCGAGGAGGAGCGTCGCGAGGCCGTTGAGGACGGCGCCCACATCAGCTGCGGCTGGGGTCCCAAGGAGGTTCACCTGGACGAGACCGGCCGTGTGTGCGGCATCACCTTTAAGCGCTGCACGCGCGTCTACGATGACGAGGGCCGTTTTGCGCCCGAGTACGACGAGAACGACCTGCGTCGCGTCGATGCCGACCGCGTGGTCATGTCGATTGGCCAGTCCATCGTGTGGGGCGACCTGCTGGCTGGCTCCAAGGTGGAGCTTGGCCGTGGTCAGGGCGCCCTTGCCGATCCCCAGACCTACCAGACCGCCGAACCCGACATCTTTGTGGGCGGCGACGTCTATACCGGTCCGAGCTTTGCCATCGATGCCATCGCCGCCGGTCACGAGGCCGCCGTGTCCATCCATCGCTTTGTGCAGCCGGGCTCCACGCTCACCATCGGCCGCAACCAGCGCCGCTACACCGCGCTCGACCGCAACGACGTTGTGCTCGAGAGCTACGACAACGCGAGCCGCGAGGTTGCGCATGTGGACCGCGAACGCGAGAAGGCTGCGCCGTTTAGCGAGTATGTTGAGACCTTTACCGAGGAGCAGGTGCGCGCCGAGACCGCCCGCTGCCTGGGCTGCGGCGCCTCGATCGTCGACCCCAACAAGTGCATCGGCTGCGGCCTGTGCACCACCAAGTGCGCGTTCGACGCCATCCATCTGGATCGCGACCGCCCCGAGTGCTCCACGATGGTCAAATACGAGCAAAAGCTCCCAAGCCTCGGCAAGTACGCATTGAAACGTGCAATTAAGATCAAATTTGGGAAGAAGTAAGAGACCTAACAAGTAAGTGAACGGCGCAGAGGGCGGTTGGACAGCGAGCGGGTCCCAGGCGTGGCGAGGTGCCTTGAAAGAGGAGGGCATAGGGCTTTTGCCCATGCCCGACGATTGAAAGGCAGATCGCCCGTCTGGGACTCGCGCAGCGTCAAGCCGACCGCCGTTCGTTAGAACGGCGGAAGGAATTAAAAGTGCACGAGCTCGGAATCGTCTATCACATCATTCGCGATGTCGAGAATGTGGCGCGCGCTCATGGCGTGCGTCGCGTTTCGAGCGTGACGTTGCTGTTGGGCGAGGTCTCGGGCGTCGTTCCCGACTTGCTGCTCGACGCTTGGCGCTGGGCAGCAGATAAAAAGTCCATCGCGCAGGGCGCGGAGCTTATCGTGGAGTCCGTCGATGCCGTGACACATTGCGAGGCGTGCGGCCGCGACTACGCGACGGTCGAGCACGGCAAGACCTGCCCTCATTGCGGTAGCGGCGAGACATACCTGCTGCAGGGCCAGGAGGTCATGATCAAGCAGATCGAGACCCCCGACGAGGACCCGGCAGACGCTGCCCCCGACGGCCTCTCCGACGCCCCCGATGCCGTCGACGCCGCCAACCCCCTCCACATCGCCTAGGATTCCCTATAAGTTGCGGTGAAATAGTTCCTAAATTCAGCCTTCTGGCTCTTAAACAAGAACTATTCCACCGCAACTATTTTGAGTGGTTTCATAGACCATAAGTCACGAAAATAGTCAAGCCATGTCTGTTTAAACAAAATAGCGGCAGTACAAGCGCATTCGCGCTTGCCTAAAATCGATATTAATGAACAGCCTGCTTGTATCTGTAAAATGCATGGCTTGATGAGCGACGCCTTGTCGTGTAATGAGTCAAAAAGCAGTAACGTAATCAACTTGTAACAAACCTAGACGTTTAAACAAATAATCCAACCTTTTGCGGATTTAGCTATAATTCCACAAACCAAACAGCTATACTCCTTTCATGTCGTGTAGGAAATACGTAGACAAAAAGGAGGTTATGTGATGGTAAGTATTGTTCTTGCTAGCCACGGGGACTTGGCAGCTGGAATCAAGCAGACGGGCTCGATGGTCTTTGGCGATCAGCCGTCTGTTGCCGTGGTCTCGCTCGAGCCGAGCATGGGCCCCGACGACTTCCGTGCCAAGGTCGAGGAAGCAATCGCTTCCTTCGAAGACCAGGAGCAGGTGCTCTTCCTCGTTGATCTGTGGGGCGGCACGCCGTTCAACCAGATCAGCGGGCTCATCGAGGGCCACGATTCCTGGGCTATCGTCACCGGTGTCAACCTGCCTATGCTCATCGAGGCATATTCGCAGCGCTTTGACGCAAAGAACACTGCACATGCGATCGCAAAACATCTCGTGACTGAGGCTAAGGCTGGCGTGCGTGTCAAGCCCGAGTCTCTGGAGCCCGAGGAGAAGAAGCCGGCTGCGGCCGCCGCTGCTCCTGCAGGCGCCATCCCTCCGGGAACGGTCATCGGCGATGGGCACATCAAGATCGCCCACGTCCGTATCGACACCCGTCTGCTTCATGGTCAGGTGGCCACCACGTGGACCAAGCAGATCAACCCCAACCGCATCATCGTGGTTTCCGACGGCGTTGCTCACGATGAGCTCCGTAAGACCATGATCGAGCAGGCTGCCCCTCCGGGAGTCCATGCCAACGTCGTGCCCATCAAGAAGATGGCCGAGGTCGTCAAGGACACGCGCTTTGGTGACACCAAGGCCATGCTGCTCTTTGAGAACCCGCAGGATCTGCTCAAGGCCATCGAGGCCGGCGTCGACATCAAGGAAGTCAACATCGGTTCCATGGCTCACTCCAAGGGCAAGGTCGTCGTCACCAACGCCGTCGCTATGGGCGATGACGACGTCAAGACTCTCGAGGCCCTCAAGGCCAAGGGCGTCAAGTTCGAGGTCCGCAAGGTTCCTTCGGATGCTTCCGAGGATCTCGACGCCATGTTGAAGAAAGCTAAGGCCGAACTGGCCGCTCAAGCATAGTAAAGGAGGGTCCGATACATGTCTGCAATCACTATTCTGCTTGTTGCGATTGTCGCGTTGCTTGCCGGTATGGAAGGCATTCTGGATGAGTTCCAGTTCCATCAGCCGCTCGTGGCATGCACGCTTATCGGTCTCGTAACCGGTCACCTTCAGGAGGGCATCCTCCTGGGCGGTTCGCTCCAGATGATGGCCCTTGGCTGGGCTAACGTCGGCGCCGCCGTCGCGCCTGACGCCGCTCTGGCCTCGGTCGCTTCTTCGATCATCATGGTGCTCGCCCTCAACGGCGGCGCCACTGATTCGGCCAAGGCCGTTACCGCGGCCATCGCCGTCGCCGTCCCGCTGTCGGTCGCTGGTCTGTTCCTGACCATGATCTGCCGTACCATTGCTACCGCTATCGCTCACGCCATGGACGGTTGCGCCGAGAAGGGCGACTTCTCCGGCATCGAGCGCTGGCAGTACGCTGCCATCCTCATGCAGGGCCTTCGTATCGCCATCCCGGCAGTACTTCTGTGCATCATCCCGGCCGAGGCCGTTACCAACGCGCTTAACGCTATGCCCGACTGGCTGTCCGGCGGCATGGCTGTCGGCGGCGGCATGGTCGCTTCCGTCGGTTACGCCATGGTCATCAACATGATGGCCACCAAGGAGACCTGGCCGTTCTTCATCCTCGGCTTTGTCCTTGCTGCCATCCCTCAGCTCACGCTGATCGCCCTTGGCCTCATCGGCATCTCCCTTGCCCTCATCTACCTTGGCCTTAAGGATCTGGCCAAGCAGGGTGGCGGCATGGGCGGTGGCTCCGGCGACCCGCTCGGCGACATTCTGAACGATTACGAGTAGGAGGGGAGTGATACATATGGCAGAGAACAAGATTCAGCTCACCAAGGCTGACCGCAAGAAGGTTTGCTTCCGTCATCAGTTCCTTCAGGGCTCGTGGAACTACGAGCGTATGCAGAACGGCGGCTGGTGCTTCGCAATGATCCCTGCGATCAAGAAGCTCTACACCAGCAAGGATGACCAGATTGCCGCTCTTAAGCGCCACCTGGAGTTCTATAACACCCACCCCTATGTTTCCGCCCCCGTCATTGGCGTTACCCTCGCTCTCGAGGAGGAGCGCGCCAACGGTGCCCCGATTGACGACGTCGCCATCCAGGGCGTCAAGGTCGGTATGATGGGCCCGCTCGCCGGTGTCGGCGACCCCGCCTTCTGGTTCACCCTTCGCCCGATTCTGGGTGCTCTGGGCGCTTCCTTGGCCCTGTCCGGCAGCATCGCCGGTCCGTTACTGTTCTTCTTCGCGTGGAACATCATCCGTTACGCCTTCCTGTGGTACACGCAGGAGTTTGGCTACAAGGTCGGCTCCTCCATCGCCAAGGACCTCTCCGGCGGTCTGATGGGCAAGGTCACCGAGGGTGCTTCCATCCTGGGTATGTTCATCATCGGCGCCCTGGTCGAGCGCTGGGTGTCCATCTCCTTCACCCCGGTCGTCTCCAAGGTCACGCAGTCTGCTGGCGCCTTTATCGACTGGGCTAACCTGCCCTCTGGTTCTGAGGGTGTCAAGGAAGCACTGACGATGTATAACTCCATCGGTGCTAACGCCCTTGATCAGGTGAAGGTCACCACGCTTCAGGCCAACCTCGATCAGCTCATCCCCGGCCTTGCCGCCGTGTGCCTGACCCTGCTGGTCTGCAAGCTCCTCAAGAAGAAGGTCAGCCCGATCGTCATCATCTTGGCTCTCTTCGCCATCGGCATCATCGGTCGCGTCTGCGGCTTCATGTAAGCACGTTTCGGCTTAAGACCGAGAATTGCTAGGCAAGGGCTTTTGAGCCATTGAAACGGACCGCACCCGGTGGGTACACTGGATGCGGTCCGATTGTTTTATTTGGAGGGCGAGGCGCGCATGGCGCAATCTCAGAACAGCACGGTCGATCTGGCAACGCCGGCAACCTGCCTGATGGGGCTTACCAGCCACGGCAACGTGATGGTGGGCAATAAGGCGTTCGAGTATTACAACGAGCGCAATCCCGAGGATTATATTCAAATCCCGTGGGATGAGGTCGACTATATTGCCGCCGAGGTTTTACGCGGCACCAAGAAGATCACGCGTTTTGCCATCTTCACCAAGGACAACGGTCACTTTACGTTTTCGACGCGCGACGACAAAGAGACGCTTCGTGCTGTCCGCAAGTACGTCGACGAGGATAAGCTCGTGCGTTCGCCCGACTTTATCGATGTGACGGCCAAGGGCGCCAAGAGCATCCCCTCCGTTATCAAAAACCTCTTCCACAAAGGTAACTAGCTCCTCATAAGTTGCGGTGAAATAGTTCCTAAATACGGCTTTAGATGCTTTAGGCAAGAACTATTCCACCGCAACTTCGAAGTCTAGTCATGCGACGTATTGCGATGCAGTAAATCTGCTACACTAGTACAACATGCCTCCGTAGCTCAGGGGATAGAGCACCGCTCTCCTAAAGCGGGTGTCGACGGTTCGAATCCGCCCGGGGGCACCAGAAGATTATGACGGCGTCGCGAGAGCGGCGCCGTTTCTGGTTTGTGGGAGCTGCCGGCGGATTCGAGCCGTCGACACCCGCGTCACCAATTTCCCCGCGGGGGGAGTTTTCGAATCCGCCCGGGGGCACCAGAGGAATATCGAGCCCGGTACCGCTACGGTGCCGGGTTCTTCTGGTTCAATGCCATGTCAAAAACGAAGCGCCCGCTTGCTGGGGGAGCAAGCGGGCGCCTGTGAGCGAATATGTTTGCGG
>CABUQI010000020.1 GCA_902493545.1 uncultured Collinsella sp.
ATCGTAGGAAGGATGCATGATGAATAAGCTCGAAAACGAAGTGCTGCTGAGCCGTCGCGCTGCACTTGGCGCATTCGCCACCGTCGCTTTGGGGACTGCCGGTCTTCTTGCCGGTTGCGGTAGCGACAAGGCGACCGTCACTGAGGACGCCGACGATGGTGACAAGAAGGAAGAGACGAAGAAGGAAGAGCAGCCTACGACTGACCTGGCTGTTGGCACGACGGTGACCACGGCTGCCGGTCTTTCTGTCGTCGTCGATTCCGTCCAGCCCGGTCTCACAAATTTTGACGGTTCGACCATGACGGGCATTCACGTCACGTACGTCAACAATGGCGATGAGGGCGCGGACTACAATGTCTACGACTGGAAGGGCGAGGATGCCAACGGTGCTCAGCAGAACCAGGGTTATTACAGCGAGGGCTCCGATGAACTGCAGTCTGGTACCCTTGCCGCCGGCGGTTCCGTGGCGGGCAATATCTACTTTGATGGTGACATCAAGAAGGCTCTCTATTTTGCCAACGTGTTTGATAAGTCTGCTGCTGCAAGCTGGGTGCTGGCCTAACATGTCGCTACCGTTGCGCCGTATGGGAGGTGAGGTCGTATGCCCGATAAAAAGCTGACGGACGAGTTGCTCAATGAGCTCCTCGACGCGCCAAACATCGATGGATATATCAAAGAACACGACTTTGCCGCCCCGTCGCTTTCGGACTACCTTAGGCAACTGCTGCAGGAAAAGGGCTTAGAGCGCTCGCGTGTGGTGCGCATGGCCGACCTCAATGAGACTTTTGGTTATCAGATTTTTACCGGTGCGCGGCATCCGAGCCGCAACAAGGTGCTGCAGATTGCCTTTGCAATGGCGTTGACGCTCAAGGAGACCAACCGCGCCCTGACGGCTGCCGGAGTGAGCGTCCTCAACTGTAAGGACCGTCGCGATGCAATCATTATCTTTTGCATCGACCGTGGCTGTAGCCTCCAAAAGGTCAATGAAGAGCTGTATCGCTTTGGCGAGGAAACGGTGAGTTAGTGGCCGATGGCTGAGCCGGTGGTGTCACCGGAACACCATGCAAACGAACGGGGTGCGGACACCATGGGGTGTCTGCACCCTGCGTCATGATGGACGCCATGGATATTCAGAGCCCAACATATTCCGATGACGAGCTGACTGCTTCACTTGTCGAGCATTTGGCGTCGCTCGACCGCGATGACAGCTATCGTGTGGAGCGCGTGCTCAAGTGCTCGGATGTCGAGACGACCGAACTCGTCTATTTTGAGGGCTCTGGCGGCGGGTCTCTCGGTCCCTTTGTCCGCAAGCGCATTGATGCTTCGGTGCAGATTGACGGAGCATATGAGCGCCTGTTTGCGGCCCAGCGCGCCGGTCGTCGTTTTGAGCACTTACCCCGAATCGTCGATTGTCGCCGTGTGGGCGACGAGCTTGACGTGGTGATGGAGTATGTCGAAGGCGAGACACTCGAGGCGTTGGTGGGACGCCTGGGGGCGACGCCCGATTATGCCCGCGGGCTGTATCCCGTTCTGTGTGAAGCGGTGGGCGAGCTGCATGCTGGTTTTGCAGCTGCGGGGGAGCCGGGGGTGCCGGTAATCCACCGCGACCTTAAACCCTCGAACATCATCGTATCGGGCGTGAGGTATGCGGCCGATGCCGGCATGACCTTCTCGTCGCTGGTGATTATTGACCTGGGAATCGCGCGCGTTTGGCGCGATGGCGCCGACGCCGACACCGTCAAGTTTGGCACGCGTTCCTATGCGCCGCCCGAGCAGTTTGGGTTTGGGCAGACGAGCGTCCGCAGTGATATTTACGCGCTTGGCGCGCTGCTGTTCTTTTGCCTGACGGGTGCTGATCCCAAACCGGGGTGTGACATGCGCGAGCAATGCGAGACGCACGATATGCCAACCCCGCTTGCCGATGTGATTTGCATGGCGATGGCGCTCGATCCCGCCAAGCGCTTTGCGAGCGCAAAGGCACTGGGGCATGCTGCGCGTGCGGCATATGAGCTATGTCTCCCTGCACCGTCGCCCGTGACCTTTTCTGCTGCCAGCGTGCCCCGGGCCGCGGTGCCACAGGTGCAACGGGTACAGCAGCCGGTTGCCTTCACGCTTCCGTCTTCTGCAAGACGGCGTTCGATCGTCTCTCTCGTGACGTCCAAATGTGCGCGTCTGCTCTCGCGTATCCCCGAGCCCGTGGGGCGCATATGGAATGGATGCGTCTATGCGACAACATTGTTGCTGCTGATGGGCAGCCATTTTGCGGTATTTACGCCGACGAGCGAAAACCGAAACTATCCAACGTGGTTTTTGGCACTTGAGTATTTCTTTATGGTCGATGGCCTGGTGCTGCTCATTACATTCGGAATGCTCGACCGGCGTAGGCTTCGACGTCGTTTTCCCGTTCTCGATCGGTATCGGGGGAGTGCTTTTGTCGAACTATGGTTCAAGGCACTCGGGTTTATGTTTGCCGTCATGTGCGTCGTCGTTGTTATCGGCAACGCGACCGGTGTCGTCTCTTAGATAATCGAAAAGGGCCCCGTTTGGGGCCCTTTTGCAGTTGCACTTAAATACGGTTCATTTGATTGGCAACCTTGTTGTACCAGTCCTGCCACGTGGGCGGGCAGTACTTCTTGGCGGCTGCCGGGGTAAGCGTGGAGCCATAGTTGGCGCCCAGGTAGGCAACGTGGGCGGAGACGCCCTCGCTCCAGCTGCCAAAGCTACGCCAACCGCCGCCGCGGGCGCTCCAGCCCCAGGCGTTATAGGAGCCGGCGCAATAGAGGCCCTTGCTGCTCTCGATACAGGCGATGGCGGGGGACCAACGGGGATCGACGCCGGTATTCCAGGCGGCAACGGCAAAGTTGTAGCCCTGGCCTGCCATAGGGGAGCCGGCAAGGTAGTTGTCGATGCGGCTCGTCCACTCGTTAATGAACGAGTCGTAATCGGAATTGCCGCTGTTGGGGCTGTTCGGCGTGGTGTCGATGGTGGTGTTGGAGTTGGTGGCCTGACTGTTGGAGTTATTGCCGCTCACGCCGGTACCCGAGATCTTCTCGGCGGCAGCGGCCTTGTCGGCCTCGAGCTTTGCCAACTCGGCGGCATTTTCCTGCTCGGCCTTTGCCTGTGCCTCGCTGCGGAGCTGCTGTGCCTGGGCCAGCGCGTCCTCGGCATTCTTTTGCTCGCCCTCGAGCTGAGACTTGGCCTGATCGAGCTCGGTTTTGTTCTGCTCGAGCTCGGTCTGCATCTTGTTAAGCTCTTCGATCTCGTCGACGCTCGAGCTCGTAATCTGGTTGGTGTATTTGCAGGTGGTGATAAAGTCGCCCAAGCTCTGCGTGTTCACCAGGAAGCTCACGATGGGGCTGGTGCCCTTCTGGTACTTATACAGATCGCGCATGGCGGAGCTTGCCTTGGCCTGCTGCTCGGGTAGCTCGGCCTCAATCTTAGCGATGTTCGCCTCATTGGAGTCGATCTGCTTTTGCAGATCCTCGAGCTTGGTTCGGGCGTCGTTGTAGGCGCTCGTAGCGTCCTCGATTTTTTTCTGGGCGGCGGAAAGCTGATCCTGCGTTGCCTGCGAGGCGGCATAGGCCGCGACGGGGGAGAGCATCGGCGTGGCCGTCAGCGCGACGGCGAGCGCGGCGCTCGTGATGATACGAGCCGGCTTCGACGCGACGAGCGCTGCGGTGCGATGGTTCGAATGCTGCATCCAGTCCCTCTGCAATCAATCGTAGGTTATTGGTCGAGGTGTATTCTACTACTGCTTTCGACCTCAACTTGAACCTTAAAGGTTCTAAAGGGTCAAGTTGAACTTGAGGCTTTGGCCTTGACCTGCGGGAATGGTGAATTGTTGAGAAACCATAGAGTTCAACTTTAACGTTACGGCACCCTGTTGCAACGGGATTCTTGACTGTAAAAGCAACCTTAACATGGGGTTTTGCAACTATAGGGTTCCTTCGCGGCGAGCCTGCTCCACCTCTTGGAGCGCCTCGGCCGGCGTAAACGAACAGGTGCCATCGCCGAGCTTTACCACCTGTATGTCGTCACCGACATGGACTTCTCCGCCCTGCAGCACGACGCCAAAAATGCCCTCGTGGGGGAAGATGCAGTCGCCGGCGAGATAGTAGATGGCACAGCGTGTGTGGCAGACTTTGCCGATCTGACTGATTTCGACGAGTACTTCGCTGCCGAGCTTGAGCTGCGTGCCCAAGGGGAGTGAGAGCAGGTTGATACCCTGGGTGGTGAAGTTCTCGCCAAAGTCGCCCTCGTGCACATCGAGCCCGCGCGCCTGCGCCGTCTGGATAGACTCTGCAGCTAAAAAGGAAATCTGGCGGTGCCAATGCCCGGCGTGCGCATCGGAGGCGAGGCCAAACTGCTCGATGACGGTGTCGTGCCCGTCGGCGACGGGTGACTTACGCGTGCCTTTGTGCTCCGACGTGTTGATTGAGACGATGCGGACAGGCCCGTTGTAAGCATCGTTTGCGGTGCGTAGGGGAGCTGCCGTCTGGGCACGATCCGCAAGTTCGCGCTTTGCGGCGTCAATGATGGGGTTGTTGATCGGATGAGCCTGGGGCACAGTGTACCTTTCGACGGGGCGGGCAACATGTTGAATCCTACAACAACGGTGGGTTCATTGCCCGTTGTCGTACACCGGTGATCGCCGCCTTCGTGCTGGATAATTACGCCGATTGCCATAGATACGGTGGAGCTTTGGGTGCCGGCGGCTCGGCACGCTAGAATAAATCAGTTGCACAAAGACCGCCCGTCGTGTGGGCAGTTCTAGATAGGAAGTTTCCATGGCATTGCAGTTTACAGAGCGCGAGTTTATCCCCGTGCTGCTCGGCGGCGACATCAACGCGTATTCGGTGGCGCGCGCTTTCTACGAGGAGTATCAGGTTAAGAGCCTGGTCTTCGGCAAGTACCAGACCGGCCCTGCGTATCGCAGCCAGATTATCGATTACACGCCTAACGTGGATATCGACACCATGCCGGTCATGATCGAGACCGTTAACGGTGTCGCACAGGCCAATCCTGATAAGAAGATTATTCTTATGGGCTGTGGCGACAACTATGTCGCGCTTGCCGCGCAGGCCCAGGACGCCGGCCAGCTTGCCTCGAACGTCATCGCGCCCTATGCGCCCTACAGCATGCTCGAGCAGTGCCAGAAGAAGGAGATCTTCTACGAGCTGTGCGAGAAGCACGGTGTGCCGTATCCGCACACGTTTACCTTTACCATGGCGATGCTCAACGCTCAGGGTGAGGCTTCCGCCGAGGTGCTCGACCAGATCGACTTCCCCTTTCCGATGATTCTGAAGCCCTCTGACGGCATCATGTGGTGGGAGCACGAGTTCGAGGGTCAGAAGAAGGCCTACGAGATTGCCGATCGCGCCGAGCTGGAACAGGTCATTCGCGATGTGTACGCCAGTGGCTACACCGATGACCTCATCTTGCAGGACCGCGTGCCCGGCAACGACGAGTACATGCGCGTGCTTACCAGTTATTCCGACCGCAACGGCAAGGTTCGTATGATGTGCCTGGGCCACGTGCTGCTCGAGGAGCATCAGCCCCACGGTGTCGGCAACCATGCCTGCATCATCACTGAGTCCAACGACGAGCTCATGGATGGCGTGCGCAAGCTTCTTGAGGACCTTAAGTTTACGGGCTTCTCCAACTTCGACGTCAAGTACGACGAGCGCGATGGCTCGTTTAAGTTCTTTGACTTCAACACGCGTCAGGGCCGCAGTAATTACTATGTCACCAATAGTGGCTTTAACGTTGCCAAATACGTGGTGGATGAGTACGTCTATAACCGCCCGTTTGAGCCGGAGTTTGTGACGGCGCAGGACGAGGCTCTGTGGATGGTTGTTCCTATGGGCGTCGTTGACAAGTATGTCAAGGACCCCGAGCTGCGTGCGAAGGCACATCGTCTGGCCAAGGAGGGCAAGGCCGCCGATCCTTCGTTTATGAAGGGTGATTTTGTCTTTAACCGCTGGTTGCGCATGTGGCACACCAAGCTGCGTCATTTTAAGTTGTTCAAGACGTATTACAAGTAGATGAGCGCGGCGTCCGCCCGGTTTGCATCGGATGGGCGCGGGCATGATACGAGCAATTGCGCGGGCGTCACCAAGGAGGCGGCGATGGAAAAGCTGGGAGTTATCGGCGGCATGGGCGCCGAGGCCACGTCGTATTACTACGACCAGGTCGTGCGTCATACGGCTGCTACCTGTGATCAGGAGCATATCGACATGGTGGTGCTTTCCAAGTCGACCATGCCCGACCGCACGCTGGCCATCAAGACCGGTGAGCATGCCAAGCTGCTGGCGACCATGAAGGAGTGCGCTCAGGCGCTCGAGTCGCTGGGCTGCGCGCACATAGCGATTCCCTGCAACACGTCGCACTATTTCTACGATCAGATTCAGTCGTTTACCAAGGTGCCGATTATCCACATGCCGCGCGAGTCGGTGCGCTATGCTCTGGCCGGCGCGGTGATGGGGGAGTGCGAGTTCGACCCCAACCTGAGTATGCCGGCCGAGCCGGTGCGCAAGATCGGCATCATGGGCACCGACGGCACCGTGGGCGCAGACGTCTATGGGCGCGAATGTGAGACCGCGGGCGTTGAGGTCGTCTATCCCAGCGAAAAGCGTCAGGCCGACGTGATGTCGCTCATCTACGACGATGTGAAGGCCGGGCGCGAGCCCGATATGGATAAGTTCGACCGCGTGATGTGGGAGTTCGCCCGTAGCGGCTGCGACCGCGTCATTCTGGCCTGCACGGAGCTTTCGGTGTTGCAGAAGTATCGCGAGATGCCCGAGATCACCCTCGATGCGATGGATGTCCTGGTACGCGAGTCCATCATTCGCAGCGGCGTCCCCTACCGCCTGTAGCCCTCGACCTGCCAAAAAGGGACAGGTTTATTTTGGTAGGTTTTATCTGGTGAAACAGTAAAGGCCCCGGCTCGTTTGATGCGAGCCGGGGCCTTTTGCGTTTGTCGGTTGCTGCCAGCGATTGCTAGAACAGGAAGCCGATGGCAATAAGGGCGATGCTGACGATAAGTACGGCGATATCCAGGCCTTTGATGGGGTAGCGTTTATACGAACTCGCACGCGTGCGCAGGTAGAAGCCGCGCTGCTCGGCGGCAAGCGCGGTGGCATCGGTCTTGCCCACGCTCGAGATAAGCAGTGGCACGCACAGCGGCAGCATGAGCTTGAGTTTCTTGACGGGATTCTTAGTGTCGTATTCGACGCCGCGTGCAGTCTGCGCCTCCATGATGGCGTTCATTTCCTGGCCAAATACCGGCACAAAGCGCAGCGCCGTAGTAAAGGTGAAGGCATAGCGATATGGCACGTGCAGCACCTCGACGCAGGCGTTGGCGAGGTCGTTGAGCTTGGTCACCATAAGCATGAGGATGAGTGGCAGCGCCACGCCCAACAGGCGTAGACAAGCCTTCGATCCGGTGATGAGGCCCGTGTCGGTGATAAAGCCCCACACTATGTTGCCGTCGCGCATAAAGGCCAGCTGAAGTACCAGCATGAAAAGCGCGAGCGGAATCAGCAGCTTGAGTAGCGAAAGCAGACGGTCGATGACGCCGGCGTAGGCGCCCAGTGCAAGGGTGAGCGCCAAAAAGCCCAACAGCGCCACGTAGGTATCGGACAGGAAGATGCCGATGATGATGGCGGCGGCGAGGCCCAGTTTGACGACCGGGTTCAAGCGGTGCAGCAGTGTATCGCCCGGCATGTAGTCGATGACGTTAACCACGGTGGACCATCTCCTCGGTAATGCGAACGATATCGGTGACCTCGCTCACCTGTGCAAAGGCGGGAGAGACAGAGGATGCTAGGCGACGAGAAAGCTCTATGACCTGGGGTGGCTCAACGTAGGCTCGCTGCATGAGCTCGATGTTCGAGAACAGCTCGTGCGTGCGGCCGCGGTCGAGGATGCGGCCGTCGGCCATCACCACGATGCGCTCGGCAAAGTCAGAGACGACTTCCATGTCGTGGCAGACCATGATTACAGCGCAGCCGCGCTCGGCCATGGTGCGCACGGTTTCCATGACGGTCATGCACTCGCGGTAGTCAAGGCCGCTCGTGGGCTCGTCGAGCACCACGATTTTGGGCTCTACGACTACGACGGAGGCGAGTGCTACCATCTGGCGCTGACCGCGCGAGAGGGAGAAGGGCGCCTCGTCGGCCGGCAAGCCAAAGCGGTCGATGACGAGCTGGGCGCGACGCAGCGCCTCGGCACGGTCGATGCCGGCAAGCTCCAAGCCAAAGGCGACCTCGTCGAGCACGGTGCCCTTGCAGATCTGGCGGTCGGGGTTTTGGAAGAGGGTTGCGACTTCTCGGGCGATGCGGCTCGTGGAAACGGCTGCGGTATCCAGTCCCGTGACGCGCACGCTGCCCGAAGCGGGCTTAAGCAGGCCTGTGAGCAGCTTGGTAAGTGTGGTCTTGCCGGCGCCGTTTTGGCCGACGATGCCCACGAGCTCGCCGGGATAGAGGGTCAGGTTGAGGTCGTGGACGGCGGCGCCGTCATTGGGATAGGCAAACTCAACGTGATCGAAGGCGAGCACGGGCTCGGCGTCCTTGGCGTGCGGGCGCAACGACGGTGCGTGCGGTGAGCCGGCGGGTGCCTGAATGTCGCTGCTTGCGTGTGCGGGGTCGACGATGCCCGTAATCAGGCGCTCGGCCTCATCAACATCCAAACAGGGAGTGCCGCTGGCCAGGCCATCGGTCTCGAGGCTGTTGAAAATGCGCGTGACACGCGGGCAATCGACGCCGATGGCGCGGAGCTCATCGGCGTGCGCGAAGACCTCGTGCGGCTCGCCCTGTAGCGCGATTTCGCCATGATTGAGCACGAGCACGCGGTTGCAATACTCCGAAAGCAGGGCGACTTTTTGCTCAACGACGACGATGGTGATGCCGAGTGCACGGTTGGCCTCACACAGGGTCTCGAAGACCAGCGTGGAGCTGGCGGGGTCGAGCGCCGCGGTGGGTTCGTCGAGCACGAGCACGCGCGGACGCATGGCGAGGATGGCGGCGATGGCAACCTTTTGCTTTTGGCCGCCCGAAAGCGTGGCGATCTCGCGGTCGCGCAGGTCGCTGATGCCGACGGTCTCGAGCGTTTCGCTCATACGTTGCTCGATTTGGTCGTGGGGAACGCCAAAGTTCTCCAGGCCAAATAGCATCTCGTCCTCGACGACCGAGGCGACCATTTGCGTGTCGATGTCCTGCAACACGCTGCCGACGATCTGCGATACGTCGGTGAGCGAGACCTCGCAGGTGTCGTGGCCGTCAACCATGACGGACCCAAAGAACGTGCCGGTGTAGTGGTGGGGCACGGCACCCGACAGGCAGGCGGCAAGCGTGGACTTGCCGGCGCCCGAGGGCCCAATGATGCCGATAAAATCTCCCTTGTTCACGCTGAGCGAGATATGCTTAAGCGCCTGCTCGGTCTGCGTGCCATAGGAGAACGAGACATCGTCGACGTTGATGATCGTTTCCATGGATACCTTTCATAGTCATCGGGGATGTTCTTACATAACTAGTCGTTTAAGAACATCCCCAAAAGCTCGTTGTTTGGGACAGTCTTTGGTGGTGAAGCACGGAGACGGCTTTACGAGGTGCCCCAGGTTGGCGCGAAAGAGGAACGAAGCGTACTCGGGTACGCGAGCGACGAATGAACGCCAAGATGGGGTGGCTCGTAAAGCCGAGCAGGTTAGTTGAGCTTAAGGGCCTTCTGGATGGGCATGTAGAGAGCGCCGACCAGGATGGCGTTAAAGACGGCGGTCATGGCGACGACGGGTAGCATGGCAGCGGCGAGCTCGCCCACCACGCCGAGCATGGCCATCTTGATGACCATGAAAATGACGCCCGAGACAAAGGTGGTCACGAAGGTTGCGACGATGGCGACGGCAGGCTTGACCTGGCCGTTCTTGGCGGCAGCGTTGACAATGACGGCCATGAGCATGGCGGCGATGCCCTCGGCGGCAAAATCGACGAACGGCGAGGTGGTGGTGATCTGGATCACGGCGGCCGAGATCAGGCCGATAACGAGCGCCTGACCGATGTTGGGGCGCACGACCAGGATAGTGAGGCAGAAGGCCGAGATAATGAACTCGGGGCTGATCATACCGCCCGAGATGCCGGAGATGGCCTTGCCGACGGTGAAGTTGAGGATGAAGCCGGCGGCAAGCAGGATGGCGAGCAGGACGAGGGCGCGGACGTCGAGTTTGCCGCGGTCGGCGGTCTGGACGGTGCGGGGCTGGGCGGTAGTGGTGTTCTGAGACATGGTGAAAATCCTTTCGGAGGGGAAGTGCAAGAGAAGAAAGCGGAGGCGCGCGATGCGAATGCGATCGGGCTCGAGATAGAAAAAGGCCCCCGGTCGAAACCGGAGGCCTTCCAATCACCTAGAGCGCAAAAACAGGTGTGAGGGACTCACCGTCGACCGATCGTATTCGCATCACGCCACCACCAGTTGTTGAGAGACTTCATCGTGTTCTTCATGTCGGTGGCTCCTTTCGTGATGCCGTGGCGCGGTCGCACCTAGTTGCTGTTGCGCTGCACTATAGCACAGCGAAGTGTGTGCAGGGAATCTTTTTTGAAAAGATTTCGGCGATGTTTCCTGCCGGTCAAAAGGGCAGGCTGAGCGGGCGTGGTGACTCATGTGTCCCGCCCGTTCAGCTAAGACGTTACTCCTTATTGCGACGGTAGAGGAAGTAACCGCCTGCGGAGATGACGGCAACGCCAGCGATGGCGAATGCAGCCACCATGCGGCCATCAAAACGATCGCCAGTGGTGGGCAGGCCGCCCTTGGTGTTCGTCTTGTTGGTGGTTACCGTGGTCGTGGTGTCCGACTTGCCAGGCTTCTCGGGCTTGGTGGTGGGCTGCTCGGGCTTGGCGGGCTGCTCGGGGGTACCGGGCTGCTCAGGAGTGCCAGGCTGCTCGGGAGTTCCGGGCTGATCCGGGGTCACCGGGTCGGTGGCAAGAGCGTCCTTGGCGTAGGTGATGGACTCCTTGAGGCCGTTGGTCTCGGTGTTCAGGTCGCTCGGGGTGAAGGGCTCGTCGAAGTTCTCAGCTTTCAGGTAAGCGCGCATCTCCTGGAGTAGGGCCTTGCACTTGACGTAGGTGTTCTCGGTGGCAGCCTTGCCAGCCTTGTTGGCCAGGGTGGTGCGGGCCTCGGTGCCCTCAGCGGCCTGCATGGCCTCGTCGACGGTCAGGTTCTGCTCGATGAGCTCGTTCTGGAGAGCGTCGAGGTAGGTGCGGACGCTGGCGCCGAGCTGCTCGGGGTGCTCAAAGCAGAGCGAGCTGATGTCCATGAGGACGTAGTTGATGGAGTTCTCGGGCTCCTCGTTGTTCACGATGTCGGTCTCTTTGCAGTGGTCGAAGGAGACGGTCTGGTCGCTGAAATACGGGCTGACCTCGGTGAGCAGTGCAGAGTAGAAGGGGATGGCGACGGAGTACGCGGCGCGGGAGAGCATTTCCCACTGTATGGTTGCGATCTCGGGATCGAGGCCATCGCGAATTTGGAAGAGATTGATCTCGCTGTTGCTCTCGGTGCCGATGGCGTAGGCGCCGTCGGTGTTGGCGTTGAGACCCGGGACCTTCTCGCCACGGTTGCCAAACGCGCGGACCATCTCAAAGGTGTTCTAGTTGGACTTACCGGGCTGGAAGAACAATGGCTGCGCCTTGCGGACCAGGGCGCCGGTCGTGGCGCGGGCATTCTCTCTTGTGTCGTTAACGATATCGTAGTCGGTGCCCTCGGCAAGCGGCGCGTCGAAGTAGGCGCGGCCCTGGACATAACGGGTCCAAGAGTGCATGGCCTTTTCGCTAATTTCCTCACCGTAGGTCTGGGCAACGTCGAACTTGCCGTCCTCGAAGTACTTGGCGAAGCCCTTTTCCTCGGGCATGGTCTGAATGCCCTCGGAGTGGAGGCAGTTCTCGGTGTCATCGAGGTCAACCTGGTAGTTAAGGTTACCGATGTTGGGGTTGAGCGAGGCGATATCGTCGGTCAGTTTCATCGCGATCCACTGATGGCCGGAGAGGCCGGCGAACAGCCAGGTCTCGGTGTTGTCGGCGATGATGACCTGATCGTTGGAGCAGATGCCCTGTTTGTCGATGATTTTGCCGAGGAGCTCGACGCCCTCACGTGCCGTGGCGCTTTCGCCCAAGACGACGCTAGCGTAGCTATACTCGCCGATGCCGGTGTTGGTCAGGGGGTCCGCCGCCTCGGCGTCTGCATTCATGTACGTGGTCAGCGTGGCGGAGCAGGAGACGCCCTTCTCGTTGATGCCGGCCTCGGAGTAGGCGTCCCAGCGTTCATCCCACTGTGAGGGATGGTCGCGCACATAAGTGTAGCGATACGTGGTCTTGGTCGAGGTGTACACGAATGTGGACTCATCCGAGCTGTAGGTGTGACCAGGGCCGTGTGACGGCTCGATACCGAAGTGTTTGAGGTAGCGCTTGCGGTAGTCCTCGGCGCGGCCATAGTACGTGTCACCGTCGGCGGTGAGAGTATTGCCCATGTAGATCTGCGTGCAGGCGAGTGCAGATGTCGGCATGGACATGATGGTTGCAGCTCCAAAGGCGAGGCCTATGCCTAGCTTCTTGAGCGCGTTGACGGGGTGAGTTTTCCTCATTTTCCCTCCCAGCGTGCGAAAGCCCTCTGTCGCCTGAGGGCTTCAGCCAATAAAGACACCCCATTAGCGTAACGAACTGGAAATAATATTCATCTATGAAAGAAACTTACTCGATAAGCGTGATGAAATATGCGATGAGCGGTTAATTATACTCAGTTTGTAGCTTTACTTTAATAAAGGTACCCTGCAATTACTGTAGCCGAATAAAGTATCTGGGAATGCCCGAAATGAAAATCCCCCGCTGTTTGGCAAATTCATAAACAACGGGGGAGACGATAATTGGATGAATATCATACCAATGTGGAATTACTTCTTCCGGCGGTGGATCACGTTAATCGCATAGCCGACGAGCATGGCCAAGACGATGACGATAAAGCCAATCAGGGGGTTGTCGTTCATGGGGTCCTCCTATTTTCCGAGCGGGGAGAATTCGTCGACGATGGGATCGAGGCATTGCGGAAGCACACGGGCACCAAAGACGCCCGAGTTGCTGGAGATGATCTCGCCATCGAACTGCATGCCCAGCGACGGCGTGCAGGTGATCTTGGCTTCCTTGGTCTGGATGATCTTGAACTGCGGACGGCCGAGCACCTTGCCGGCGGGGTCGAGTGCGGCGGTGATCACGGTGGGCAGGAGCTGGACGGTTTTTACGGGCTCGATGACCGCGATGTCGACCATGCCGTCGTTCATGCGGCAATCGGGGAACAGGTTGATGTCGTTTTGAATGACCGAGGTGTTGCCGGCCATGCAGCAGATGCCATCGAGCTCCTCGACAATGCCGTCATGCTCAATCGTAAAATGCGCCACCGTGGGGTTGGGTGTGGCGAGCGCCGACAGGAAATAGGCGATCTCGCCGATGTCGTTTTTGGCGGGGGCGGCCTTCATCATGATCTCGGCGTCGAAGCCCGAGCCGGCGATGATGATAAAGCCGTGGCGCTTCTCGTTGCCGTTCTCGTCGAGCCAAAAGAGCTCGCCCATGTCCACTTTGACCGTGCGACCGGCGCGGCAAGCCTTGGCAAGCGCCGCTGCCTCGGGGGCATTACCGATGTTGTTAAAGAACAGGCAGGCTGTGCCGGAGGGGAAGACGAGCGTGGGGACACCGCACCCGCGCATCTGGTCGAGCACGTTGGAGACGGTGCCGTCGCCGCCCGAAACGACCACGCGATCAAACTCGCGCACGTCTGCCACGGCGTCCTCGGGTTCCATGCCATCGCCGATAAAGCGCATCACGACCTCGTCGCCGCCCTGCGCGAGGGCGTGCGTGAACGCGTAGATTTCATCTGAGCTGGGGCCCGATGCCGGGTTGTGGATGATAAGGCAGCGCATACTTACGTTCCCGTTCTGTGACTAACCGAGTATAGTTGTAGGGCAATGCCGATATCCTACCCGAGTTTTTCGGGCCTAACCTTATTCGATGGGTTGATATGTACATTTCCACACATCAGGCTCTGCTCGACTTTTGCCAGCGCGCCCGTGAGTTTGACGCGATTGCCGTCGATACCGAGTTTTTGCGCGAGCGCACGTTCCACCCGCGCCTGTGCTTGGTTCAGATTGCCACCCCTGCCGAGAGCGTCGCGGTCGATCCTTTGGTGATCGACGACCTGTCGCCGCTTGCCGAGCTTATGGCCGACGAGAGCGTGACTAAGGTCTTCCACGCCTGCTCGCAGGATATGGAGGTCATGCTCCATACCGTGGGCGTGCTGCCGCGTCCCATTTTTGACACGCAGGTGGCCGCCGCCTTTTTGGGCGAGCGCCAGCAGATTTCCTACGGCGCGCTCGTGCAGACGTTTTGTGGCGTCTCATTGCCCAAGACCGAGTCGCTGACCGACTGGTCGCGCCGCCCGCTGACTGATAAGCAGGTCGAGTACGCGATCGATGACGTCAAGTACCTGATTGTCGCCTATACCGAGATGATGAGTCGCCTGCGCGAGCTGGGCCGGGTGGACTGGGTGCTCGACGAGTTGCGTCCGCTGGCCGACGAGTCGCACTACCGCGCCGACCGCCATGAGGCATTCCGCAAGGTCAAGCGCATCAACTCGTGTAGCCGCCATCAGCTGGGTATCGCGCGCGAGCTTGCCGCTTGGCGCGAGGACCGCGCCGAGCGCCGCAACATCCCGCGCAAGTGGGTCATGTCCGACGATACGCTGCTGGCCCTGGTTAAACGTAATCCCGTGCGTGTCGAGGAGTTCCGCAGCATCCGCGGCACCGATCAGCTGGGGGAGCGCGACGTGGACGGCGCGCTGATGGCCATTAAGCGCGGCGCGAGCTGTCCGCACGATCGCCTGCCGCTCATGGTGCGCGGGCACCGTCAGATTTCGCCGGAGT
>CABUQI010000021.1 GCA_902493545.1 uncultured Collinsella sp.
GGCAAGCTCTCGGGCGGCCTGGCGCGTCGCCTCAACATCGCCTGCGGCATCGCGCACAAGCCCGAGCTCATCTTCTTTGACGAGCCCACGGTGGCGGTCGACCCACAGAGCCGCAATGCCATCCTGGAGGGCATCTGCCGCCTGCGCGACGAGGGCGCCACGGTGGTGTATACCAGCCATTATATGGAGGAAGTCGAGCAGATCTGCAGCCGCATCATGATCATGGACGGCGGGCGCGTGCTGGCGCAGGGCACCAACGACGAGCTCAAGCGCATGATTCAGATGGGCGAGAAGATCGTGATCGAGGTCGGCGAGGTGCCGAGCGCGGCGCTCGGTGCCGTCGCGAGCCTGCCACATGTCCTGGACCTGTCGGCGACGGCGGGCCAGCTCACGTTTTCGTGCGAGGCGAGCCCGCATAACCTGACGGACATTCTCGATGCGCTGCGCTCGCATGACGTGGCGCTTGGCCGCATTTATTCCGAGCCGCCGACCCTCAACGACGTGTTCCTCGAGATCACCGGCCGCGAGCTGCGCGACTAGGGGGCAGTCATGTTCAACACCATCATCACTACGGTCAAGACGCTGCTGCGCCGGCCGAGCACGTGGGTCTGGGGCGCTCTCTTTCCCATCGCACTTTCCACGATGTTCATGTTTATGTTTGCGAATCTGAGCTCTGACGGCACGGTCGACCCGGTACCGGTTGCCGTCATAGCGGACGAGGCCTGGGACGCCTCGACCTTTAAGGACGTGGCGACGTCGCTTGCCAAGGAAGGCGGCGATCAGCTGCTCGAGATCCACGAGCTCGACGACGCAGCCGATGCGAACCGTGCGCTTAAGGCCGGCGAGGTCGCGGGCATCTATACGGTCGACGATGCGGGCACGCCCAAACTCACGTTGCTTTCGAGCTATGGCAGCTCGCGTGCGTCGACGGTGCTCACCGACCGCAGCATTTTGGAGACGGTGGCAAGCTCGTATACACAAAATGCCGAGCTCATGTCCCAGATTGCCCAAGACAACCCGGCGGCGCTCGCCGACCCGGAGGCGGTTGCGCGCGCCCTGTCGCTCGAGGGTGGCACCCGCCGCGTAAGTCTGACACGCACCACGCCCGATGGTACGGTCGTCTACTACTACGCGCTCTTTGGCCTGGTCGCGATGATGTCTGCCGAGTTTGCCGCCTTGAGCGTCGTCGATCTGCAGCCCAATCTGTCGGGCCTTGGTGCGCGTCGCTGTGTGGGCGGTCTTTCCAAGACGGCGTCGCTAGCCGGCATCTTTGTCGGCTCGTGGCTGGTTTCCTTTGCCTCGATGGCGGTCGCGATTAGCTACGTGCGCCTAGTCGTTGGCGTTGACTTTGGCGGGCGCGAGGGGCTGTGCCTGCTGGGCGGTGCTGCATCCGCGCTTGCCGCCACGGGCTTGGGGCTCTTTGTGGGCACGCTTCCCGTTAAGGGCGGCAAGGCATCCAAGTCGGGCATCCTCACAGGCTTTGCCACCACGTGCGCTTTGTTCGCTGGGCTCTACGGCGAACCGGCGATGGCGCTTGCCGATGACGTCGCCCGCGCCTGTCCGGCCGAGTGCTGGCTCAACCCCGTCAAGCTCATCTGCGACATGTTCAACCGCCTGTATTTCTTTGAGGACCTGGATCCTTTTGCCGTTCGCGCCGGCGCGCTGGTCCTTATGGCGCTGGTGTTTGTCGCCGCCGCTACGCTGATCTTTGGAAGGAGCCGCTATGAGCACCTTTAAGACCGCGCTTCGCATGGCGCTGGCGCACCCGTTCTACCTGCTCATCTACACGGTGTTCATCTCGCTCATGGGCGTGTTCATCGCGGCCTCGGTGAGCTGGAACTCGTCGCAGCTTACCGAGTACAAGCCCTACGATGCCAACGTGATCGTGGTCGACCGCGACAATAGCGACCTTTCGCGGGCGCTTACCAAGCATCTGGGTTCTCGTTTTGAGCTGGTCACGGGCGTCGGCGACGACACCTACGACCTTGCGGACGCGCTCTCCAAGAGCAACAGCGCCAAGGGCAGCGCCGACTGCGTGTTCTTTATCCCGGAGGGGTTCGAGGACGACCTGGTCGCGGCTGCCCGCGCGGGGGAGTCCCTGCCCAAGCTCGATGTGACCTACGGTGCCGGCACCATGGCGGCGGCGCTTTCGTCTGCCGAGGCTTCGCGCTGGATCTCGCTCGCGGGCGCTGCAGCCGCACTTGAGCCCACTGCCTCCAACGGCGACGTTGCCAAGGCCGCCGAACATGCCGCTGCAAAGCGCGCGGAGGTCCAGATCGAGCGGGTCAAGGTCGACTCGGCTGCTGCCGCCACGCTCGAGTCGTACTTCAACTTTGGCGCGTACGCGATTATCTCGTCGGTCATCGTGTCGGTGGGCTTGGTGTTTTCGGGCATGAACGAGCCCGAGCGCGTGCGCCGCATGGATGCCGGCCCAATCTCCGATCGCCAGCGTTCGCTTGCCGTGTTTGCGGCCGCCGCCGTGCTCACCGTCTGTATCTGGTTTGTGTCGAGCATGATGGGCGTCGTGGGCTTTGCCAGCGCGGTTGCCGAGGTCGGCGTGGGCCGCGTGTGCCTGGCGCTGGCGGCAACGTTTGCCCTAGCGCTGACGCCACTGACCGTTGGCTTTACGCTGTCGAGCCTGGGCGCGCGCGAGGAGCTGCTCAACGGTGTGGGCAACCTGCTTGGCATGCTCATGACGTTTTTGGGTGGCGCCTGGATGCCGCTGTCGCTCATGGGTTCGGCCGTGCAGACCGTGGCGCACTTTGTGCCGACATATTGGGTGAACGACGCGATCGGCAAGGCGCTCGCCGCGGACCTGACGTCCACCGTGCTGGGCGACATCGCCTGCGACCTGGGCGTCACCGTGCTCTTCGCTGCCGCCATCGCCGCCGTAGGCCTAGCCCTCGCTCACAACAAATCCCGCGCCTAGCCACCTAGTCATCGGGTACTCATTGGGGACAGACTTAAACGACTAGTCATCGGGGACAGTCTTTGCCGAACCGCCGGCTTGCCAAGGACTGTCCCCAGCTGCCGGCAGAAAGGGAACGTCCCTAACTGCCGGGTGGCGAAAGAGCGCCCCCAACAGCTAGTCGTTTAAGAACGTCCCCAACGACTAGTCTTGAAACAAACCCCCACTCTCGCCCAAAAATAGTTCACTTGGGTTTACTATTACCCTATAAAAGTAGCAATAGGCTAACAATGGGGGGTAGCATGGCGACAAAGCAAGCCTATGTCCAGGTCAAGGGGCTCAAGAAGCACTACGGCGACGGTGATGCGCGCCTGACGGTACTCGATGGCATCGACACGTCCATCAACCGCGGCGAGATCTGCGTCATGCTGGGGCCCTCGGGCTCGGGCAAGTCGACGTTTCTTAACCTGATCGGTGGCCTGGAGGATGCCGACGCCGGCTCCATCATGGTGGACGGCTGCGACCTCACGGTGCTCAAGCCCGCCGACCTGGGTGAGTACCGCCGCCGCGAGCTGGGCTTTGTCTTTCAGTTCTACAACCTGGTGCCTGACCTCACCATCAAGGAAAACATTGAGGTCACGGCGCGCCTGTCCAAAAACCCGCTCAATGTCGACGACCTGCTGCGTTCGCTGGGCCTCTACGAGCACCGCAACAAGTTCCCGCGTCAGGTTTCGGGCGGCCAACAGCAGCGCTGCGCCATCGGCCGTGCGCTCGTCAAAAACCCGGGCCTGCTGCTGTGCGACGAGCCCACGGGCGCGCTTGACTACAAGACGTCCAAGGAAATCCTGCAGCTCATGGAGGATGTCAATCACGAGTACGGCTGCACCATCATCATCGTCACGCACAACGCCGCCATCGCCCGCATGGCCAACCGCGTGCTGCGCCTGCGCGACGGACGCATCGTCGAGGATGAGCTCAACGAGTCGCCCGTCGCGGCCGCCGAGCTCGATTGGTAGGCGGCGCCATGACACCTCTCGCAAAACGTCTCCCGCGCGAGCTGCGCCGCAATATCGGCAAGTACCTGGGCATCTTTTTGCTTATGTGCGGAAGCATCGCTCTCACCTCGGGATTTTTGCTCGCAGCGCATTCCATCGGCTGCCTTATCGATGACATGCGCGATGCGTACGCGATTGAGGACGGCCGCGTGACCACCTCCTTCGAGGCTACCGACGATCAACTCAAGGCCGCCGAGGATGCAGCCGGCGACGTCGGCGGCGTCACGCTCTACAAGAATTTCTCCATCGACGCCATCATCAAAAAGACCGCCGGCGACGACGGCACCAAGCGCACGCTGCGCACCTATGCGCACCGCGCTAAGGTGGACATTGCGTCCTACTGTGAGGGCAAGGAACCCAAGGCGGATGACGAGGTGGCCATCGACCGTGTCTTTGCCACCAATAACAACCTGTCCGTGGGCGATAAAGTCGAGCTCGAGGGTCGCACCTACACCATTTGCGGCATCATGACCCAGCCCGATAGTCAGGCGCTGTTCCTCAACAATTCGGACTTTACGGTGAACACCATCACGTACGGCGTGGCCGAGGTCACCGATGCCGGCTTTGCCGCGCTCGAGGATGTCGGCGGCGCGCCCGCCTACACCTACTCCTTTACCTTTACCGATCGCGACCTCCCCACCGCGGATCGCATCGATGCGGAGCAGGATATGGTCGAGGCGCTGACCGATGCCGATGCGCGCGTGGATGACCTCATCGACGCCGATTCCAATCAGGGCATTGGCTATGCGCGCGACGACGTGGACGGCGACTCTACGATGTGGATGACGCTGCTCGACATTATCATCGTGATCATGGCGTTTGTCTTTGTGGTCCTTACCGACGCCACCATCGAGGAGGAGAGCGCCATCATCGGCACGCTGCTCGCCAGCGGCTATCGTCGACGCGAGATCGTGCTGCACTACCTTGCGCTTCCCGCCATCGTGGGCGTGGTCGCGGCGCTTTTGGGCACTGCGCTCGGCGTTGTGTTCTTTACCGAGCCCATGCGTAGCCTCTATTACGGTTCGTACAGCCTGCCGCCCTTCCAGGTGTACTGGAGCTGGGAGATCTTTGTGAAGTGCGCCGTGGTTCCCGCCGCCGCGCTTATCCTCATCACGCTGGTGGGCCTGCTTCGCAAAATGGGCAAGACGCCGTTGCAGTTCCTTCGTCACGAGGCGAGCGGCAAATCGGGCACCAAGCGCGGCTTGCAGCTGCCGGAGCGCATGGGTTTTGTTTCCCGCTTCCGCCTGCGTATCTTCCTGCGCAATCTGGGCAACTTCGCCACGCTCTTCGTGGGCATTGCATTTGCGTCGCCGCTGCTGCTCTTTGGCCTGGCGATTCTGCCCACGATGACGCACTATGCGGACAACCTCGAGACAGGCCTGGTCGCCGAGCACCAGTACACGCTCAAGGCGCCGCTGGAGCTCGAGGGTACTGCCGAGGAGCGCGAGCAGTGGTTGGCACTCGAGCGCTTGCAGTCGGTTGACGGCGCGCTGCTTTCCGCCGCTCAGGATGCCGATGACGAGCTTGACGACGCGGCCGATGCGGCGCAGGCGGCAGCCGATGCCGCGACCGCATCTCCGTCTGCCGAGAGCCTGACTGCGGCGCAGGATGCGCTTGCAAACGTCCAGGACAAGAAGGATGCGCTTTATGCGCGCCTCGATGACCTTGCCGATGCCCTCGGCTGCGACCGCGACGAGGCTATCGACCTGATCGACAAGGCCTCTAAGATCGACACTGACAACGACGACATTCACCCGGTTAACACGACCGATAACGGTGCAGACAAGATTGCGCAGACCGAGAAATACGCCGTTTACCAGCTGCAATACGACCGCGGCGATGGTAATGGCGAAGAGACGATTTCCGTCTACGGCATCTCGCCCGATTCGCGCTATTGGAAAGACCTCAACGTTGGCGATGGGCGCGTCGTCTTTGGCGGCGGCCTGCTCGACAAGTTTGGCTGGAGCGAGGGCCAGAAGGTCACGCTCATCGACAAGTACGAGGGCGAGCATTATTCCCTTGAGTACGCGGGCAAGGACTGTGCCTGGGGCTCCAAGTCGGACATGAATATCTATATGAGTATCGACGACTTTAACGAGCTGTTCGGCAACGATGCGGCCTACTTCAACGGCTATGTGAGCGACGAGAAGCTCGACCTCGATGCTCGTTACTTTGCCGGCGACACCACGCCCGACGACATGCGGGCCGTGGGCGACCAGTTCATCGGCATGATGAGCAAAATGATCGGAATGATGATCGGGCTCGCGGTGTTTATCTTCCTGCTGTTTATGTACCTGCTGACCAAGGCGGTGATCGACCACAGCGCCCGTTCGATCAGCTACATGAAAGTCTTTGGCTATCGCGATGGCGAGATTTCGCATCTGTACATCCGCTCGATCACGCTGTGCGTGGCGGCGTCGCTCGTGCTGAGCCTGCCGGTCATTATTGGCTCGCTCACGGCCATCTTCCGCTCGATGCTGCTCGCCTACAACGGCAATATCGAGATCTACGTGCCCACTTGGTCCATGGCGGCGTGCGCAGGAATCGGCTTTGCGACCTACCTGGTCGTGGCGCTGCTGCACACGCGCTCCATCAAGCGCGTGAGCCTCTCCGAGGCGCTGAAGATCCAGGAATAGAGAACCGCCCGCACGCGGGGGCACGAACCGAAGGAAGGGTGCCCTCGCGTTATTTGCCCGCCAGGCCCGACGTGGGCAAACGCGCGCAACGTCAGACTTCCCCGAACAGAAGGAGACCCATGGCAAGATCGGCAGAGGAGCTCAAGCAGCTCTCCATCAAGGAGTTCACCGAGGCGGCAAAGGTCTACGAATCCGGCCATGCCGGCATTTACGAGATGTGCAAGGACGACTATCCGCAAATGCTCGAGGAGCTTGAGCTCGAACCGTTCGAGGACGCGCTCGACGTGGGCTGTGGAACCGGAGCCGTCCTAGAACTGCTCCACGCCCGGTACCCCAGCAAGCACTTGACTGGACTCGACCTCACACCCGGGATGATCGACGTCGCTCGGGCAAAGCAGCTCGATAACGTCAGCTTTGTCGTCGGAGACGCGGAGGCACTGCCCTTCGAGCCCCGGAGCTTCGACGCCGTGCTCTGCTCCAACAGCTTCCACCACTACCCGCATCCGGAGAGGTTTTTCGCCGAGGTGGCACGCGTCCTTCGGCCCGGCGGGCGACTGGTCCTTCGCGACTACACCTCGAACGATGTCGCGGTCTGGCTCATGAACAACATCGAGCTACCGCTGGCACGCCTCTTGGGCCATGGCGACGTGCGCATCCTCAAGCTGTCCGAGCTACGCGCGCTCGTCGAGGAATTCGGGCTCACCCCGCTCAAGCTCGAGGCACAGAAGGGATTCCGCGCGCATCTGGTCGCGCGAAAGGGCTAGCGGTCCGCGCCAGGACGCTCCGTCACGCCAGGGCACGCCGTCAACGCCGCCACACCAGGGCACGCCATCAAACCAGATTATGGCCACGCTAGAACGCGCCGCCAAACCAAGGCGCGCCGCCACAAACGTGACGGCGCGCCCCTAGCTGCCAGGTGGCGAGGCACTCATTTAAGTCCGTCCCCAATGAGTGGTTTTAAGTCCGTCCCCAATGAGTGGTTTCAGTCATTTAAGTCTGTCCCCAATGACTGGGTGCCGTACTTGACTTTAACTCTACTTCAACGGGTACCATCCTCTCATGTCTGTAACGCCATATAGACCGAGGGGATAGATCTATGACCGCACCTGCACCCGCGGCGCCCGCTAAGGTGTACTTCACCAACCTGCGCACGCATGCTCGCGAGAGCCAGCTCGACAAGCTCAAGCGCCTCATCCGTCACGCCGGAATTGAGCAGATCGACTTTGAGAACAAGTTCGTTGCTATCAAGATTCACTTTGGCGAGCTGGGCAACCTGAGCTTTTTGCGCCCCAACTATGCCCGCGCCGTAGCGGATGTTGTCAAGGAGCTGGGCGGCAAGCCCTTCCTCACCGACTGCAACACGCTTTATGTCGGCAGCCGCAAAAACGCGCTCGAGCATATCGACACCGCCTACCAGAATGGCTTTACCCCGTATGCCACGGGTTGCCAGATCATCATCGCCGACGGACTCAAGGGCACCGACGAGGCGCTCGTCCCGGTCGAGGGCGGCGAGTACGTGCACGAGGCAAAGATCGGTCAGGCGCTCATGGATGCCGATATCGTGATTAGCCTCACCCACTTTAAGGGCCATGAGCAGGCCGGTTTTGGCGGCGCCATGAAGAACCTGGGCATGGGAGGCGGCAGCCGTGCCGGCAAGATGGAGCAGCATGCCGCCGGCAAGCCGAACGTCGCGACCGAGCACTGCGTTGGCTGCCATGCCTGCGAAAAGATCTGCGCGCACAACGCTATCTCGTTCGACGACACCCGCGAGCGCGAGCTTGCCAACGGCGCTACTCGCACGGTGCACGTGGCTGCCATCGACCACGATCGCTGCGTGGGCTGTGGCCGCTGCATCGGCGTGTGCAACCAGGACGCCATCAAGCCCGGCTATGACGCTGCGGCCGACGTGCTCAACTACAAGATCGCCGAGTATACGAAGGCCGTTGTCGACGGCCGTCCGAGCTTCCACATCTCACTTGCCATGGATATCAGCCCCAACTGCGATTGCCATCCCGAAAACGACACGCCCATCGTCAACGATATCGGCATGTTCGCGAGCTTCGACCCGGTCGCCATCGACCAGGCCTGCGCCGATGCCGTCATGGCATCCGAGCCGCTGCCCAACACCGAGCTCACCGATAGCGCCGCCAAGATGGAGCACAATCACGAGCATCTGGAGGGCGAGCAGGCGCGTGACCCCTTCTGCATCACGCATCCCGACACCGATTGGCGCGCGTGCATCGCGCATGCCGAGAAGATCGGCCTGGGCACGAGCGAGTACGAGCTCATCGAGGTCAAGTAACACCTGTCTATTGGACATATTAAGCGCTTTTGTAGCGCAACGTTATCAAAAGCCGCCCGCGAGCACAGCTCCCACGGACGGCTTTTCGGAAGTGCGGTGAAAAATCGAATACCGTCGACCACACACCGATTTTGGCAACAAAACCCCTGATAAATCGTTGGTAAAACTGCGGTCTGGTCGGGCTTCACGCGATTTTCACCGCACTTCCGAAAACAGGGGGTCAGATAGAGTCCCAGGCGTTGCTTTTTGTCTAAAAATTCTTGTCGAGGAAGTCGTCGACCGTGTTCCAGTAGAGTTTGGGGTCGACCTGTGCACTCTTGGCGTGGGTGGCGCCATGGATAGTGAGCTTTTGCTTGACCTTGCTGGCGCACGCGTCGTAGTTTTGGTCGAGCATGCTGTACGGTACAAAGGTGTCCTGGTCGCCGTGGATAAACAGCATGGGAACCGTCGCGTGTTTGAGTTGCTCCACGCTGCTCGCCTTATGAAAGTCGTAGCCCGCGCGCACGTTGCATACCAAGTTTGCTACATCGAGCAAGGGAAAGCTGGGCAAGCCGAACACGTTCTTGAGCTGCAGAGAAAACTCGTCCCAAACACTCGTATAACCGCAGTCCTCGATAATGCATTTCACGTTTGCGGGCAGAGGTTCCCCCGCGACGTTCATGGCGGTTGCCGCACCCATGGATTCGCCAAAGACCAGGATGCGCGCCTCGGGGTCAGCCTGAACGATTCGCTCGATCCATGCGACGATGTCGAGGCGCTCGGGCCAGCCCATGCCGATATAGTCGCCGCCGGAGCGCTCGTGGGCGCGGGCGGCGGGTGCGAGTACGTTCATGCCGCGGTCGTGGAATCGCTTGACGTATCGGGCCATACCGATGGGCTCGTTGGTATATCCATGCAGGCAGACGGCGTAGTCGTGCGTGCTCTCCGACGCAGCAAAATACCAGGCGGCAAGCTCGGTCCCGTCGTTCGCGGTGAGGCTGCTGCTCTCGCGGTTTTCCTTAAACCACGCCCGTGCCTCGCCCTCCTCGGCGTCCATCTGCTCGCCCTTTTCGGCGTCCTTGCCATCCTGCATCATCTTCATGGTGTACGGCGCTTGGGGGTTCAGGGCAAAGTCAAACAAAAAGTTGCCGGCAAACCCCAGCAGCGCGACAACGAGCACCAGCGTAACGACGCCGGCTATCTTGAGCTTTCGATGGGAACGTGCGTTTTGAGACATGAGAAGCTTTCCTATAAGATGTTAATACATCAACATTTAATGCAAGCGCATTATGGACGTTCGCCGTTGATGCGTCAACAGGCAAAGAATGGGTAAACGAAAGGTCACGTATGGTGCAAATTTCGCACGTACCTAGACGCTTTGATATAGTGTTGAGAACTCTTTACGTTGGAGGATGTAACCGGCATGTCCGATTCGAGCGACAGTTCTAAGCCGCGACCCAAGACCGCGGCCGTTCCACACTACACGGTGGGTGAGGAGATCATGAACTCCGTCACCCATGGTGTCGGCTGCCTGTTGGGTATCGCGGGCCTGGTGCTCCTGATCGTATTCGCCGCCCTGCGCGGCGGAGGCCCGGCCCACATGGCCGCGGCAATTGTCTATGGCGTCAGCATTATCCTCGAATACCTAGCCTCCACGCTCTACCACGCGATTCAGCCCGCGCGCGCCAAGCGCGTGTTTCGCATCATCGATCACAGCTGCATCTACCTGCTCATAGCCGGCAGCTATACGCCGTTTTGCCTCATCACGCTCGCAAACGACGGCGGCGCTGTGCTGTTCTTTGCCGTATGGGCCATCGCCATTATCGGCATCGCCCTCGAGTGCTTCCTGCGCGAGCGCCAGCCGCATTGGGTAAGCGGCCTGGTCTATCTGCTGATGGGCTGGCTCGTTGTCTTTAAGCTGCCCGAACTTGTGGCGCTGCTCAACCCCGTGGCACTTGCCCTGCTCGCCGTCGGCGGCGTGTGCTACACCGCGGGCGTGCCGTTCTATATCGCCAAAAACGTGCGCTATCTGCACAGCGTGTTTCACCTGTGGGTGCTCGCCGGCAGCATCTTCCAGTTCATGGCGGTGATCCTCTTCGTAATCTAGCGACCACGCCAGCGCCCGTGCCCCCGCTCGGTCGCCAGTGCAATTGCCGTATCCGCCACCAACGTTTTAATCCGACGTCCCGAATCTTGGAGGTTCGAGAAACTCCCGATGGACATAACCATCTCCCTTATCACCACCCTCGTTTTGACCCTCATCAACGGCTACTTCTCTATGTCCGAGATGGCGCTCACCACGGCCAAGCGCGCCGTGCTGGAGCATGAGGCCGAGGAAGGCGACAAGCGCGCCGAGCGTGCCATTAAGCTGGCTGCCGACTCCGACCAGCTGCTCGCCACCATCCAGGTCGCCATCACACTCGTGGGCTTCGCCTCGTCCGCCGTCGCCTCGACGAGTCTGTCCGACCCACTCGCCACGTGGCTCATGAGCTTTGGCATCGCGCCGCTCTCCGCCATCGCGCGCGGCCTGGCGCCGGTCATCATCACCGTCGCGGTCGCCTTCGTGTCCATCGTGATTGGCGAGCTTGTGCCCAAGCGCATTGGTCTGGCCAATGCCGAGGGCGTATCCAAGCAGGTCGTGGGACCGTTGTCGTTTTTCCAAAAGATCGCCCGTCCGCTCGTGTGGCTGACCGGCGCCTGCTCCGATGGTCTGGCCCGCATCCTGCGCATCAAGAGCGCCGACGACCGCCAGAACGTCTCGGAGGAAGAGATCAAGTACATGGTCTCGGAGCAGGACGACCTGCTCGACGAGGAAAAGCGCATGATCCACGAGATCTTCGACCTGGGCGACACCGTGGCTCGCGAGGTCATGGTGCCGCGCGTGGACACCACCATGTGCGAGGACGACGAGACGGTCGCCGACGTGCTGTCCACCATGCGCCAGACCGGCTTCAGCCGCATCCCCGTCTATCACGAGGATCCCGACAACGTCGCGGGTATCGCGCACATCAAGGACCTGATCCAGCCTGCGCTCGACGGCAAGGGCGACCAGCCCATCGCCAGCTATTTGCGCGATGCCACCTTTGTGCCCGATACCAAGGACATCCTGCCGCTGCTGTCCGAGATGCAGACCTCGCACGACCAGATCGTGGTCGTCGTGGACGAGTACGGCGGCACGGCCGGCATCATCACCATCGAAGATATCGTCGAGGAGATTGTCGGCGAGATCGAGGACGAGTTCGACCCCGACAACAAGTACCTCACGCGCCTTTCGCGCCGCGAGTGGCTCGTCGATGGGCGTTTTTCGTGCGATGACGCGATTGAGCTTGGTTGGCCGCTCGAGGAAAGCGATGATTATGAGACCATCGCCGGCTGGATTTTGGAGCTTTGCGACTCGGTGCCCGACATCGGAGAGGTGTTTGAGGTCGCAGGGTACAAGTTCAAGGTACAGTCGATGCGTGGCCAGCGCATCTCGCTCATTCGCGTGATCGCTCCGGCCGAAACCGATAAGAAGGATTCCGAGTCCTCGGCAGAGAAGCCGGCGGCGTCGGGTGCGGGCTCTGCGGATCCGCACGATGGCGACGAGTAGGGCAAGGACGAGTAGGGGAGAGTTATGGCAGGCCTGTTCAACATCCTTAAGGTCACCGTCAGCGAGGACAAGATCTGCGCGCATGTGCTGGTGAACCCCGGCATGCCGCTCATGACCTCGGAGGACATCGAGGCCACGGCGCGCGTGTACTACCTGGTGCCCGCGATTGCCAAGCATCTGTGCCTGGGCGATTCGGGCCGCGAGTTCCAGGACTGCATGGGCCAGACCGAGCTTTGCCACCTGCTGGAGCACGTGACGGTCGAGCTCATGAACGAGACCGGTCTTGCCGGCAGCATCTCGTGCGGTCGCACCCGCGTGAGCGAGCATGACGAGCGTGTCTTTGAGGTCGAGCTTTCGTGTCCCGACGATGCGTTGGCCATCGGCGCGCTGTCGTCGGCGACCTTTATGATGGACTGGGCGTACCTGCATGCCGATCAGCCGGCCCCCGACGTGGAAGGCACGGTCGCGGGCCTGCGCAACCTGGTGCTGGGCATGCGTGCCGAGGCCGAGGGCAAGGATCCTCACGAGGCCGTCGCCGCTGCGAACGGCGAGAGCGTGGCCGAGGATACGCCCGAGGGCGGCGCTCCTGCCGACGCCGACACCGAGCCCGTTGCCGAGGCGCCTGCCGAGCCCGAGTCTGCGGAGCCCCAAGGCGTCCCGAGCTTTGACGACGAGCCGCAGATGCCAATCGATACCGAGGGTGCGGTCGCCGAGAACCACGAGGCCCCCGCGGCCGTCTTTGGCGGTGCGGCAACGGCTCCGTCCGGATCGGCGCACGAGGGCAACCTGCCGCTCGTTGACGGCGCTGGCGAGGGCCCGGCCGCCACGGTCGCCATGCCTGCCATGCCGCAGGAGTAGGTTCGCTCGCTTATCACCATCATGTACCTGCGCTTTTACCGTATGCAGATGAGCGCGACGGCAAGTGTTGCGCTGCGGGTATAATGGACAGCATTCAAACGGTGGGCATCGAGGTGCCCGCAGGAGAGGAATGATCATGGGAAAGACTTTCAGCTTTGTCTCCGGTGCGCTCTTTGGTGCTGCCGCCGGCGCTATCATCGGCGTTGCTCTGGCCCCGCGCTCGGGTGCCGAGACCCGCGCCATGGCCGCCGATATCGCCAATGACGCCTGGGACAACATGCGTGACACCTACGAGCACAGTGCCGAGGAGGCTCGTGCCGCGGTCAGCGACTTTGGTCCGATGGTCGATGCCAAGACCGATGACCTGCGCGCCAAGGTCGACCTGGCCCGCGAGCGCATGGATCAGCTTCGCGAACAGCTCAACGACGCCATCTCGGGCGGCAACGTGACGCCCGCTGCCGACGTCGTAGTCGAGAACGTCGCCGAGGCCGACACCGAGGCCACGGAGCCCTCGACCGAGGCATAATGCGCGCAGGGGATTTTGTCGGCGTCAAGGTTTACCGTAAGCCTGCCGAAGACAAGCGCACCAAAAAGGATGGCACGCCGCGCAGCCCTAAAAAGCTCGGCAAGATTCACTTTCCCGTCTTTACCCCGGGCGGCACGCGCGTGGTGGGCTTTATGGTCCGCCAGTCCGATATCGCAGGCATGATCGAGCGCCCCGACCGCTTTGTGGCGCTCGATGCCATCGGCGTCTATGAGGGTGCCGTCGCGGTCGACGACGTCAAGGGCACCTACGATGCCGCCGCGGCCAAGCGCCTCGATATCAACCTGGACGATTGCATCATCTGGGTTGGCATGGACGTGCGCACGGAATCGGGCGATGTCGTGGGCTACTGCTCGGACGTTGAGTTCAAGCCGCGCTCGGGCATTGTACAGACGTTCTATGTGACCGCCGGTGCCGCTACGAGCGTGCTGGTGGGCGACACGCAGGTGCCGCCGACGATGCTGCGCGGCTACGAGAACGGCGCGATGATTGTCTCGGACGAGGTCAAGACGCTCGGGTATTCGGGCGGCGCGGCCGCCAAGGCTGCCGAGGCCAGCGTCGTGGTGGGCGATAAGGTCAAGAAGGGCGCCAAGGTGCTCGATGACAAGGGATCGGTCGCCGTGGACAAGGGCAGCCGCGCACTGGGCAAGCAGCTCGGCAAGACGCGCGGTATGTTCAAGGCCTTTAAGGACGAATATCAAAAGGCGAGCGGGGGCTCGTCAAAAGCTAGCAAATAGCGACGTACCAAATGATGGGAGGCGAGCCGGAGACATGTTGCTCCGGCTCGCTGTGTTTATGGGGGAGGGCACATGCGCCAAAACGGATCTAACTTAAACGGGCGCTCGGGTGCGCGTCCGACGGCGCGCCGCGACCTGGGGCAGCTGCCCAGCGGTCAGC
>CABUQI010000022.1 GCA_902493545.1 uncultured Collinsella sp.
TTAGGTAAGTGTACCGCAGCGAGCGATGGCACTCGGCCTCGATGAGCTTTTATGCCAGTTTGCTTGCACGCCGCGTATAATACATCTAGCACGTGTTGTCATACCGCTCGCTTTACGAGCGACTAAGGACTCTAAAATGCCCGATTCCCGCACCCTCTGGACCGCCGTCGTCATTATTTGTATCGCCGTGTCGGTGTTCTTTAGCGTAAAAAAACGCACCACGTTTAAGCGCCTGCAACAGCTTATGGCTGCCAAGCAGTGGGACGAGTTCGATCGTTTGCTCGATGGCAAACTCACCAGCATGCTGTACCCGCGCTATAACCGCGACTACCTGCGCCTGAACTCCTATCTGCTGCGCGAGGACCACAAGCGCGCCGACGAGATGTTCGATTTGCTGCTGGGACTCAATCTGCCCAAGATGCAGCGCGTCGACCTGGTGATTAAGGCCTTTAACTACTACGTTGGCCAGGAGGACCGCAAAAAGTCCAAGGAGCTGCTGCACGAGATCAAAGGCTTTGAGGGCGGCCAGGCCGAGGCAGTCGCACACGAATGCCAACTGATGTACGACACGATGATCCTCAAGCGCCACAACGACATTCCCGAGCTGGAGCGCATGCTCAAGGAGGCCGGTGACGACAAGGTCAAGAGCTGCCGCTTGGAGTATCTGTTGGCTCTGCAGTACAAGAACAAGGGCGACGAAGCCAAGTTCCAGGAGTTCCTGGAGAAGTCGGGGCAACACTCGATGGCCGTCAACGCGTAACGGACGGCTTGTGCTAGACTTCTAGTCTCACGGGGGCGTGGCGGAATTGGCATACGCAGGAGACTTAAAATCTCTCGCCGCAAGGATTGTGGGTTCGAGTCCCACCGCCCCTACCATATGGAGCTTTCGAGCCCGTGTCCCCAAGGGATGCGGGCTCGTTTCTTTTACACGCCGGCGGGGCTCTAAGTTGCGGTGGAATAGTTCCTGTTTTGGCAGTTTACCAGCCCATTTAGGAACTATTCCACCGCGACTTAGGTTGGTGTTCCCACATTTTCCGATGGAAAAACGTGGTTGTCTCCCACATTTTCCGATGGAAAAAAGTGGTTGTCTCCCACATTTTCCGATGGAAACTCCCAAATGGCCTTATACTAGCCGAGAGGGTTGGGAGGCAATATGCAGCGACAGCTTATGAGTGAACTTATCGCTTGGAAATCAAGGGCGAATCGCAAACCTCTCTTGCTTAAGGGAGCCCGCCAGACAGGAAAGACTTGGCTTCTTAACGAATTCGCAAGCCAGCAGTATCGAAACGTCATTCGTTTTGACTTTATGCTCGAGCCGAGCATACGCTCGCTGTTCGATGGGAACCTCGACCCCAAGCGCATCATCTCCCAGATAGAACTCCTACGTGGCCAAACCGTAACGCCGGAAGACACGCTCATCATCTTCGACGAGATCCAAGAGGCGCCACGCGGGATCACCTCGCTCAAGTACTTCAACGAGCTTGCACCCGAATACCACATCGTAGCAGCCGGTTCCTATATGGGCCTCGCGCTCCGACGCGAAAACGAGTCATTTCCCGTCGGCAAAATCGACCAGCTCACCATGCGTCCCATGGGGTTCGCCGAGTTCGTTCGTGCCGTCGACGGCGACCCGCTCGCCGACGCCATCCTTGCCGCAGACATGAACCTTCTAGCAAACGTTACCGAAAAGCTCGAACACTTGCTCAAGGAATACCTTGTTGTCGGCGGTATGCCCGAAGTTGTCTCCGCTTTCGCCGAGACACGCGACTTCATCGAAGCCCGAAGGCTTCAGCAGCAAATCATCGAGGCTTACGAATCCGATTTTGGCAAACATGCACCCGCCCGCATCATCGAGCGCATGAGGTTGGTTTGGAAATCCCTTCCCGGCCAGCTTGCCAAAGAGAACAAGAAGTTTGTCTATGGCGCCCTTCGCCCCGGAGCGCGCGCACGCGATTTCGAGGAAAGCCTCCAGTGGCTCACGGACTACGGAATCGTTCATAAGGTGCCACGTGTTTCCGCTCTAAAGGCGCCGCTCTCGAGCTACGAAGACCTCTCGGGCTTCAAACTGTTCTGCATCGACACCGGCATCCTCGGAGCGCTCTCCGGTCTCTCTCCGGCCATCGTTCTTAACGGATCCGCTGTTTTTACCGAGTTCAAAGGTTCGCTGACCGAACAATACGTCGCGCAGGAGCTTTTGCTCCAGGACAAAACTCCCGCGTATTGGTCCTCTACCTCTGGCAATGCCGAAACCGACTTTGCCATCGACCATGCGGGAACCGTGCTTCCGCTTGAGGTCAAGGCGGCAGAGAACCTTAAAGCGAAGAGTCTGAAAATAGCCTGCGAAAAATTCAAGCTCGAGCGTTGCGTGAGGAGCTCCCTGGCGGCATATAGAGACGAGGGCATGCTCGTCAATATTCCGCTTTGGGAGATTGGGCAAATCGACAAGCTGGCATAGGCGCTGTGGGGACGCCCCGCAAGGACTGTCCCCAGGTGCCGACTGTTGAGTTGCGGTGGAATAGGGACTGTTTGGTGCCCGAAAGGGCGATTTTAGTCCGTATTTCACCGCAACTTATTTAGAGGGCGCTGAGGCTGGGGGTCCAGCCGATGGTGGGGGTTGTGCCGTCGAGGGTCTCGTTGATGGTGGCGGCCATGCCGGCGAGGAGGCTGTTCTCGCTTACGGTGAGCGCATCGTAGCCGCCGGCACGCATGAGCTCGCGGATCACCACGGCGCCGGCCAGAATCACGCCCGCGCGCTTGGGCTGCACGCCCGGCAACGCGGCAATGCCTGCAACATCCAACGCAGACATGCGCTCGATAGCGGCCGAGATCTGCTCCATCGAAAGCTCGCGCAGGTGCACAAAGCTCGAGTCGTACGGCTCCAGCTCGTGGACCAGCGCCACGAGCGTGGTGACGGTACCGCCCACCGCGACCAGACGCTCTGCACGCTCAAAATTGCTGGGCAGGCCTTCAAAATAGGCGGCGAACTGCTCGCCTGCCCACGAGGCAGCGGCAGCAAGCTCGCCGCGTGCGGGCGGCAGCGCCGAGAAAAACCGCTCCGTCACGCGACGGCAACCGATGTCCAGTGAGCGCGTTCCCTCCAGCGCAAAGACGCCACGCTCTGGTGCGCACACGCCCGTCGCGAGCTCCGTGGAGCCGCCGCCCGAATCGGCGACGATAATGCGTTCACCGGCAAAGTCGTGCGCCACGCCAAAAAATGTCAGGCGCGCCTCAACCTCGCCCGGAATCACCTGCGGTTCGAGCCCCAGCCCGCGCAGGCCGTCCAGCAGCAGCGCGGCGTTGGACGCATCGCGCGCGGCACTCGTGCAGGTGGTGCAGACGCACGCGGCCCCAAAGGCACGCGCCTCATCCACAAATATGCGACACGCAGCGAGCACACGCTCGACAGCCGCCTCGCAAAAGCGGCCCGTCGCGTCGACGCCCTCGCCCAGATCGGTAATCTCGGTATGCTTGGACGATCCCACGATCGCCCCGCCCTCGACCTGCGCCAGCACCAGTCGCGACGACACCGTTCCCAGGTCGATCGCGGCCACCTTATATCGTTTGCAATCTGCCATTGCGGGCTCCCCTCCGGGCGCTACTCGCCTACTCGCCGCTGGACGCGACCGTCTGGCCCTCGACGCCGTTAAATCCAAACAGCATATCGAGCGTCTTGATGTACCACGGTGCGTCCTTGCCGACCTCTTCGATCTCTTTGGCCACTTCGCTGGCATTCTTGGCGTTTGAGGACTTTTTGCTCGACGACGAATCCGAATCATCGTCCAGGCCCAGCACTTCAATCCTCTTCTCGCCGGGCATCGCCATGCCCAGGCCCCGTGCCGAATCCTTAATGCCCTCTTCCGAGAACCACTTATCAGTGTCTTTTTTCATCTCATCATTGTATTGCTGACGAATCTCGACCTGCTTGGCCAAGATGTCGCTCGAGCGCTTAGCCACGTACAGGTCGCGTACGGGAAAATACAGGCTCACGAGCGCCAGCGCCACGACAATGCCGATAAACAGCGGGCGCAGAGAGCCATGCGTAAAGTCATAGATCGCCTTGACCACCGCATTGTCATTGGCGTAGCGCATAAAGTCCGAGCCCGAAAGACGGCTCGAGGGCCTGCTCGACCTGTCGTGCATCTGGGCCGAGGGACGCGACGCATGCGACGAACGTGCCGGGCGCACCGGTCCATCTGCCGAAGTATTCACATGAGCATTGGGGCGCGAGGTACTTGTCGGGCGCTGCGTGGAGCGGTCGGCGCCGGCGTAGGCGGACCCACCGAGCTGCACTGTGCGCGCACGGCGAGGCGACGGCTCACGCGAACCGGCGGAATAGTACCTGTTGTCGTAAATCTGATCCATGTGCGCCTTGTGCGGTTGAGGTTTGTTTGCGCTAAGTATTCTAGTTATAGCACGAGCGCCCGCGCCGCCTTCGCCAGCCTTTGCTCGACATAAAAAAGGCGCTGAGTCATATGGCCCAGCGCCCAATGGTGCTCAACAGCGCCCGGCTGGAGCAAGGCAAATCCGAGTCTTCCCCGCCCCCGCGACCTCCACGTGCCTAGCGAATGTTGTAGAACGCGGCCTTGCCGGCGTAGCGCGCACTGCCCTCGAGCTCGTCCTCGATGCGGATGAGCTGGTTGTACTTGGCGATGCGATCGCTGCGGCACGGGGCGCCCGACTTGATCTGGCCGGCGTTGACGCCCACGACCAGGTCGGCGATCGTGGAGTCCTCGGTCTCGCCAGAACGGTGGCTCACAATGCAAGCGTAGCCGGCCTCCTTGGCGGTTTCGATGGCCTCCAGCGACTCGGTGAGCGTGCCGATCTGGTTGACCTTGACCAGGATCGCGTTGGCGGCACCCAGCTCGATGCCCTTCTTGAGGCGCTCGGTGTTGGTGACGAACAGGTCGTCGCCCACCAGCTGCACCTTGTTGCCAATGCGACGGGTAAGCTCGACCCAGCCGTCCCAGTCCTCCTCGGCCATGCCGTCCTCGATGGAGATGATGGGATAGGTGTCGACGAGCTTCTCCCAGTAATCGACCATCTGGGCACTCGTGTACTCAACACCCTCGCCCTTGAGCTCGTACATGCCGGTCTCGGCGTTGTAGAACTCGGTCGAGGCCGGGTCCATGGCGTACATGAAGTCGACGCCGGGCTTAAAGCCGGCCTTCTCCACGGCCTTGGTGATGTACTCGAACGGCTCGGCATTGGTCTTGAGGTTGGGCGCAAAGCCGCCCTCGTCGCCCACGCCGCCGCCCAGGCCGGCCTCGTGCAGCACGCCCTTGAGGGTGTGGTAGACCTCAGCGCACCAACGCAGGCCCTCGGCAAAGCTCGGGGCGCCCACCGGCATGATCATGAACTCCTGGAAGTCAACGTTATTGTCAGCATGCACGCCGCCGTTGAGGATGTTCATCATGGGCGTGGGCAACAGGTGGGCGTTGACGCCGCCCAGGTACTGGTACAGCGACAAACCCGCCGACTCGGCAGCGGCGCGGGCGACGGCCAGCGACACGCCCAGGATGGCGTTGGCACCGAGCTTGGTCTTGTTGGGGGTACCGTCCGCGGCAATCAGCGCGGCATCGACGGCGCGCTGATCGAAGGCGTCGAGGCCTACGAGGGCATCGGCGCACTCGTTGTTGACGTGCTCGACGGCCTGCGAAACGCCCTTGCCCAGATAGCGGCCCTTGTCGCCGTCGCGCAGCTCACATGCCTCAAAGGCACCGGTCGAAGCACCCGAAGGCACCATTGCGCGGCCAAAGCTGCCGTCCTCGAGCACGACCTCGACCTCGACGGTGGGATTGCCGCGGCTGTCGAGCACCTCGCGACCGTAGACGTCCAAAATATCGCTCATGTTGTCTCCCTCTCACTTGGAAACGTAGTGGATGCAAGCGACCGGCTGACCGTGCACCGTCGGTGCGCCTCCGTAAGTTAGCCATGTCGCACTTTTTGCATTATGCCCTAAGTTAGCCGAGGGATACACTTGATTTTCGAAAAATTTAGCGGGAACGATGAGGCGTGTCAGCCCGTCGTTCCCGCAGTCTTACTCCTCCGCCTTTGCGGCATCCCACAGGTCGTTGAGGCCGTGGGTCGAAAGCTCGGCAAGATCCACGTGAGCATCGGCCGCCATCTGCTCCATCGCGGCCCAGCGACGGCGGAACTTTGCCGTGCTGGCACGAAGGGCGCTCTCGGCGTCAATGCCCTCCTTGCGCGCGACGTTGACCAAAGCAAAGAGCAGGTCGCCAAACTCCATTTCGCGCTCGGGCGAGCCAGGGGCCTCGGCCTCAAACTCGGCACGCTCCTCGGCAACCTCGTCCCACACATCCTGGACCGTCTCCCACTCAAAGCCCACGGCAGCCGCCTTGCGCGACACCTTCTGAGCCTGCATCAGCGCCGGCAGATGCGTGGGCACGCCGTCGAGCAGGCCCTCGGGCGCAGCCTCGCCTGCCGCCACGGCCTTGTCCTTGGCAGCCCTCTCGGCAAGCTTAACCTCGTCCCAAATCTTGAGTACCTCGTCGGAGCTGTCGGCATCCACATCGCCAAACACGTGCGGATGACGGCGAATGAGTTTGGCGTTGATATCGCGCGCCACGTCGGCCAGCGTAAACTCGCCGGCATCCGCCGCGATCTGCGCATGCAGCACGACCTGCATGAGCACGTCGCCCAGCTCCTCGCGTAGGTGAACCGCGTCGTCCGCCTCGATGCAGTCGAGTGCCTCGTAGGCCTCCTCGATCATGTTCTTGCCGATGCTGCGGTGTGTCTGTTCGCGGTCCCACGGGCAGCCATCGGGCTGACGCAGACGCCAGATGGTCTGCACCAGATGCTGCAGCTCGGCCGACGCGTCTATCAGCGTGGACAGATCGCGCGAGCCCTCGGCATTTTGCTGAGCCATATGCTGCGCCATGGTTATTCCTCCTCCAGGATCACGTGGCGGAACGCACCGCCCTCGTAGATGCCGTAGCTGTGCGTGCCGTCCTTGGGAATGCTCACACTGCCGGGGTTGAAGAGCCACAGGCCCGGGTGCGCGGCACTTTCCTCGTTGACCTTGATGTGCGTATGACCGTAGACGAGCGCGGAGCCCTCGGGCAGCGCGGGCGCGTGGTCGACGCTGTTGTGCATGCCGGCGCCAAAGACATGGCCGTGCGTCAGGAACAGCTCGCGGCCGGTCTCGTCAAACAGCGTGGCGTAGTCGGCCATGACGGGAAAGTCGAGGACCATCTGGTCGACCTCGGCATCGCAGTTGCCGCGCACCGCGATGATGCGGTCGGCCAGGGCGTTGAGCAGCGGGATAACGCGCTTGGGGGCGTAATCGCGCGGCAGGTCGTTGCGCGGACCGTGGTAGAGCAGGTCGCCCAGCAGCACGATGCGGTCGGGCTGCTCGGATTCGATGTCGGCGACCAGGCGCTCGGCCCAGTATGCCGAGCCGTGGATGTCGGAGGCGATGAGGTATTTCATGGGGAGATCCTTTCGAATGGGGTTGATATGGCTAGGCGCAGGATGTCGCCACCAGCCGCGTTATTCAAATCGCAGTGCCGCGCTCTGGGCCGCCCGCATCACGCGCTGGAGCGGCACATTATGCTCGCGAGCGAGACGGGCGCAGTCCTCGTACTCGGGCGCTGCACGCTCGCTGCCGTCGGGCAGGGTGGCCACTTTAACGGACACCTCGCCCCATGGCGTCGTTACGCGCTCAAAGCGGCGTGGCAGGCAAACGCGCTCCATGACCTGGCGACGAATGCCGTTGGTCGTGGTTTCCAAAAAGATAATCGTCTGCAGGCGCTCGATATCCTCGTAGGTGCAGATTACCTGCAGCTGCCAGCCGGGGCGGCCTTTCTTGCAATAGAGGGGCAGCCAGTGCACCTCGCGGGCGCCTGCCCCGCGCAGACGGTCGGCGGCGTAGGCGAGCACCTCGGGCGACGCATCGTCGATGTCGCATTCCAGCTTGACGATGGTTTCGGGTGCATCGGTCTCGCGGGACAGCGGGGATGTACTATCGCATGGCATACGGTCCGGCTCCTTTCCGCACGGGCTCGTTTTGTTCATCCAAACGCTAGCACATCGCAGGCTGCGCGAGTGTGACGGCGCGTGATGAGCGCGATTTTCCTTGTCGACAAGAAACCGACACTCCACCGCCCCGGCCAAACATGTACATCAGCCTCCAAACATGTCATTATTTGTCGGTTTTGGAGGCTGACGTACACGTTTTGAGAGCAAGCGAGGCCGCACCACGCGCCGCGCAACCTTTCCAATCGATTTCGATCCCCGGCGTGCCCGGCGTGTTGAGAGCTGCGCCATTACAATGAAGCGGATTCGCTTGACGCAAAGGAGCCGCTATGCCCATGTGCCCGCTGGTCGATTGCCATACCCACACCTCGTTTTCGGACGGGCATGCCTCGTTTGAGGACAACGTCCGTGCCGCTGCTGCGGCCGGCTGCCGCGTCATGGTCTCGACCGACCATCTCACCCTGCCCGCCAGCATGGATGCCAACTGCGAAGTGCAGGTTACTGAGGGCGACCTGCCGGCACATCGTCTGGCTTTTGAGGACGCCCGCAAGCTTGCCGCGCAGATCGCGTCGGAGCTCGAGCTTATCTATGGCTTTGAATGCGATTGGTACGAGGGCTGCGAGCCTTTGGTTGAGCGCTGGTCCCAGGGCGCCGTCGTGCGCCTGGGCAGTGTGCACTGGATTGGCAACCCAGGCGATATCATGGCCGGTGCCGCGGGTACGGCGGGAACGGAGGACGTCGCTCGTCCCGATACGCCCGATTCGCGCTGCGGCTGGATCGACGATGACACCAACCTGCACGTTTGGGAAAACCTGGGGGTACGCGGCGTGTGGGAGCGCTATGTCGATGACTGGTGCCGCGTCTGCGAGAGCCCGCTCAACTTTGATGTGATGGCTCACCCCGACCTGGTCATGCGCTTTTCGAAGGAAGGCTTTGCGCCCGATTTTGACCCCGCACCGTTTTGGCAGCAGATGGCAGAGTGCGCGCACGATACGGGCCGCCGCGTTGAGGTCTCGACGGCCGCACCGCGCAAGGGCTTGGGCGACTACTACCCCGCAACCGGTCTTTTGCGCTGCTTTGCCCATGCCGAAGTGCCGATCACCTTTGGCTCGGACGCGCACCGCGCCTGCGATATCTGCTGGAACATCCGCGAGGCCCAGGCGCACGCCTACGACTGCGGTTATCGAACCTTCGACATCCCCCACGCCACCGGCGAATGGGAATCCACGCCCCTCGCCTAAGACTAGTGGCGGCGGGCGTTGAGTTCGCCGGCTAGCTCGTCGAGGGTGATACCGTAGCGCTCGAGCGTCACGAGCAGGTGGTAGACCAGGTCGCCGGCCTCGTAGCGAATGTGATCGTGGTCGTTATCCTTGCAGGCCATGATGACCTCGCTCGACTCCTCAGCAAGCTTCTTGAGCAGCTCGTCCTCGACGTCGGTCAACAGACGAGCGGTGTAGCTCTCCTGCGGCGATGCGTCGCGACGGCCGTGAATCACCTCGGCGAGCCCCGTCAGCGTCTCACCGATATTTCCATCCTGAACGTTTGCGGTGCGCACACCCATAGTTCAATCCTTTCTGATTGGCCAAGCGCCTGGTCGAGCGCCCGCCCTACGCGAGTTTCCTAAAGAAGCAGGTACGGTTGCCGGTATGGCAGGCCGGGCCCGGCGAGTCGACCTTGACCAGCAGCGTATCGCTATCGCAGTCGGCCCAGAGCTCCTTGACCGCTTGCATATTGCCGCTCGTCGCGCCCTTGTTCCAGAGCTCCTGGCGACTGCGGCTCCAAAACCACGTGGTGCCGGTCTTGAGCGTCAGCCCCACCGATTCCTCATTCATCCAGGCAACCATAAGCACCTCGCCGGTGTCATACTGCTGAACAACACAAGGAATCAGCCCCTTGGCGTCGTATGTAAGATCCGCTGGAGTAGTGATTTCTCTCATTTCAATTCCCCAATTTAAACATCGCCGGTCGGCGAGGGTTGCCCAGGTGCCCGAGATTCCGAGCGACAAGCCCGACGACGCGTACTTAAGTACGCGAGGAGGGTTGGAGCCGGAAGGTCGGGTGCCTGGGCAAGCCGCAGCACTAGAAGTCCAACCTCACAGGAATACCCTGCGACGCCATATACTCCTTCACCTGGCGAATGCTGAAGGTTCCAAAGTGAAAGACGCTTGCCGCCAGCACGGCATCGGCCTCGCCCTCGATCACGCCCTCGGCAAAATGCTCGAGCGTGCCCACACCGCCGCTCGCGATCACCGGAATCGGCACCGCGCGCGCCACGGCGCGGGTGAGCGCCAGGTCAAATCCGGCCTTGGTGCCGTCGCGGTCCATACTGGTCAGCAAGATCTCGCCGGCGCCGCGACGAGCCGCTTCCTCGGCCCACGCCACCGCGTCGATGCCCGTGGCGTTGCGGCCTCCTGCGGTAAAGACTTCCCACTTGTCGGCACCCGGCTCTCCGGGCAAACCGACGCGCTTGGCATCGATCGCCACGACCACGGCCTGACTGCCAAAAGCCGCGGCAGCCTGGCTAATCAGCGACGGGTCGCGCACGGCGGCAGAGTTGAGCGACACCTTGTCAGCACCGGCTGCAACCATGGTGCGCATGCCCGCCAGGTCGCGAAAGCCGCCGCCCACGGTATAGGGAATAGCGAGCTCCTCGGCCGCATGCGCCGCCATCTCGATGGTCGTCGCGCGGTTGTCGCTCGTGGCGGTAATGTCCAGGAAGACGACCTCGTCCGCACCCTCGCGGTCGTAGGCGCGGGCCAGCTCCACCGGGTCGCCCGCATCGCGCAGGCTCACAAAGTTGACGCCCTTGACCACGCGGCCGTCCTTGACGTCTAGGCAGGGAATTACGCGTTTGGTAAGCATGGGCTACTCCTCCCCTCGGGCGGCGGCCAGCGCCTGGGCCAGCGTAAAGTTGCCTTCGTAGAGCGCACGGCCGGTAATGGCGCCTTCAATCGCGACCTCGCCCACCGCGGCCAGCGCGCGGATGTCGTCGAGCGTCGAGATACCGCCCGAAGCCACGACGGGAAAGCCCGCGACCTTGGCAACATGGCGATACGCCGCCACATCGATGCCCGTCTGCATGCCGTCACGCGCGATGTCGGTGTAGACCAGGTGCTTAAAACCCAGCTCGGTGAGCTGTGCCACGGCATCGTCGAGTGCCACGCCCGCGCCATCACGCCAGCCGTTCACCTTGACCTGGCCGTCGCGCGCGGCAATATCTGCCACCAACAGCTCGCCAAAGCCTTGGGCCGCCACCTCGGCAAAACCCGGCTCGGTCACGAGCACCGTGCCTAGTGCGATGCGGCGCGCACCGTAGCCGGCCAACTCGTCGATGCGCGCGAGCGAGCGGACGCCGCCGCCCACGTCCACAGACAGACCGTCGACGCCGCAGATGGCCTTAATCGCCGCCGAGTTAGCAGCGCGCGCGTCCTCGTCCTCGCCAAAGGCGGCGGACAGGTCGACGACGTGCACCCAGCTTGCGCCCTGCTCGGCAAACGAGCGAGCAACGGCCACGGGGTCGTCGGAATATACCTTGCAGCGACTCCGGTCGCCGCGCTCCAGGCGCACGACCTTGCCGCCGATCAGATCGATTGCGGGAAACAGGATCATCGGCCGGCCTCCTCGACGATGTTGACGAAGTTCTTAAGGATGCGCTGACCCAGCGCGGAGGATTTCTCGGGATGGAACTGGCAACCCCACACGTTGCCATGGCGCACGATGCACGGGAAGCTCCGCGTATAGTGCGTGCGCGCCAGCACATCGGCGGCATCGGAATCGTCGGCCACCGCGTAGCTGTGGGTGAAGTACATGTTGGCACCCTCGGCAAAACCAGTAAGCAGCGGATCGGCCGCACCGGCGGGCGTCATGTGCACCTGGTCCCAGCCCACGTGCGGCACCTTCAGGCGGCTCGACTCCAGGCGCGTGCACGAACCGCGCATAATACCCAGGCCATCGACCCAGAGGGCACCGGCCCGCTCGGAGGCGTTGCCGTCGGCGACCGCGCTCTCGCTCGCAGGAACGCCCTCGTTGCCGCGCTCAAAAAACAGCTGAAGGCCCAGGCAGATGCCGAGCAACGGAGTTCCGGCGGCAACGGCGTCGAGCACCGCGTCCGCCTCGCCGCCCTCGCGCATAAAGGCGACCGCGTCGTAAAACGCGCCCACGCCCGGGATGACCAGGCCGTCGGCGTTGCGGATCTGCTCCGGATCGTCCGACGTGCAGGCGGCGGCACCGGCGCGCGCAAGCCCGCGCGCAACGCTCGACAAGTTGCCCTTGTGGTAGTCGACCACCACGATCTTCGGTTCGCCCACGCGACCCCTCCCTTATCTCATCGTCCAAAACCACCACAAAGGGGACAGGCACCTTCGTAGTGGTTTTTGCCTTTGTTGCGGTTACAGCGAGCCCTTGGTGCTGGGGATGCCCTGCACGCGGGGATCGAGCTCGCAGGCGTGGCGCATCGTGCGGCCCACGGCCTTAAAGGCGGCCTCGATAATGTGATGCGAGTTGCCGCCCGCCAGCTCGCGCACGTGGAGCGTGAGCTTGGCGTCGCGCGCAAAGGCGTAGAAGAACTCAACGGCCAGCTCGGTATCGAAGCTACCCACGCGCTCAGTCGGTACGGGCAGCTCGCAGTAGGCCTGCCCACGGCCCGAAATATCAACGGCAGCCATCACAAGCGTCTCGTCCATGGCGATCGCCGCGTCGGCAAAGCGCGTAATGCCCGCCTTGTCGCCCAGCGCCTGGCAAAACGCCTCGCCCAGCACAATACCCGTGTCCTCGACGGTGTGATGCGCATCGACCTCGACGTCGCCCACCGCGTGCACCGTCAGATTGAACAGACCATGGCGGCCAAAAGCGTTGAGCATGTGGTCGAAAAACGGCACGCCGGTCGAGATATCGCACACGCCAGATCCGTCCAGGTCGAGCTTTACGACAATGTCGGTCTCGCCCGTCTTGCGGGTCACCTCGGCATAACGGTCCATCTACATCTCCTCCTTCACCAGCGCGGCAAACGCGGCCAGCACCTCGTCGTTTTCCTGCGGGGTGCCTACGGTAATGCGCAGACAGTCCGCGAGCCCCGGCGCGTAACTAAAGTCGCGCACCAAAATTGAATACTCGTCGCGCAGACGCTCGCGCACGCGCGTGGCATGCGGCGTGCGCACAAGCACAAAGTTCGCCGCGCTCGGCCACGCCTCCACGGGCAGACCCTCGGCAGCCATTGCGCGCAGGGCACACAACTCGCGCTCGCGCTCGGATGCGACCTGCGCCACCACAGGTGCGTAGGCATCACGGGCACGCACGCAGGCAAGCGCGGCGGCCTGGCTCAGCACGTTAACCGAGTAGATTTGGCGAATCGCCGCAAACACATCGATGACCTCGGGCGCCGCGATCACATAGCCCAGACGCGTGCCGGCGGCGCCGAACGCCTTGGACAGCGTATGCAGAATCACCAGGTTGGGATGCTCGGCGATAAGCCCCTGCGCCGTGGTAGCCGCGCCAAACGAATCGTCCGCAAACTCAACGTAGGCCTCGTCGACCATGACCATGCCGGGGCACGCATCGCACAGGGCCGCGACAAAGTCGAGCGGCGTCACATCGCCCGTGGGGTTATTGGGCGAGGTCACGATCGCCAGATTGCACTCGGGCGCCGCTGCGAGCACAGCCGCTTGGTCGAGCTCAAAGGTCGCCGGGTCGCGCCACACATCGCGCACCTCGGTCTGACAAAGCGACGCAAAGAACGCATACTCACTAAAGCACGGCGGGCAGTTGAGCAGGGTCCGTCCCGCGCCGCCAAACGCCAGCAAGTAGTTATAGAGCAGCTCGTCGCCGCCGTTTCCCACGCAAATATTCTCACGTGCCACGCCATGCCAAGCGACAAGCTCGTCGCGCAGGTCGTTGGACATGGGATCGGGATAGCGGTTGAGCGGTGTGGCAGCCAAGGCCGCGTCGATCGCCTCGCGCACGCCGGCCGGCACGGGATAGGTGTTCTCGTTGGCCGAAAGGTTGATGCGCGTGGGCGTAAAGTTGGGGTCATAGGGCTCGATGCCGGCCAAGTAGGGCTGGACGAGCTCCTTCATGCGAGGCGTCAGCTCGGCCATGTTAGGCCTCCTCGCCGGTCGCGCCAACGCCATCCGCGCCCGCAGCC
>CABUQI010000023.1 GCA_902493545.1 uncultured Collinsella sp.
CGGCGCAGCAAAAGCGCGCGCTCAAGGCGTTTGCCGAGGGCACGATCGACGTGCTTATCGGCACGCATCGTCTGCTTTCGGCCGATGTGAACCCCAAGAACCTGGGCCTGGTGATCATCGACGAGGAACAGCGCTTTGGTGTGCAGCACAAGGAGCAGCTCAAGAACCTGCGCGAGCAGATCGATGTGCTCACGCTCTCGGCAACGCCGATTCCGCGAACCATGCAGATGGCCACGAGTGGCGTGCGTGACATGAGCCTGATCACTACGCCGCCGACCGGGCGCCGCCCCGTGATCGTGCACGTGGGGGAGTACGACCCCGACGTGGTGAGCGCGGCGATTCGTCTGGAAGTGGGCCGCGGTGGCCAGGTGTACTACGTGTCCAACCGTGTCAAGACCATCGACGACGCCGTGGCGCGCGTGCACGAGGCCGCGCCCGAGGCGCGCGTGGGTGTGGCGCACGGCAAGATGAGCCCGCGCGAGGTCGAGGATGTGATGATTGAGTTCGCGACCAAAAAGATCGACGTGCTCATCGCCACGACCATCGTGGAGAGCGGCATCGATAACGCGACCGCCAACACGCTCATCATCGAGGACTCGCAGCGCCTTGGCCTGGCGCAGCTCTACCAGCTCAAGGGCCGTGTGGGTCGCTCTGCCACGCAGGCCTATGCGTACTTTATGTTCCCGGGCGAGCTGCCGCTCACCGAGGAGGCAACGGCGCGCCTGACCGCGCTTTCCGAGTTCCAGGACCTGGGCAGCGGCATGCGCATCGCCATGCGCGACCTGGAGATCCGTGGTGCCGGCTCGCTTATGGGCGCCGAGCAGCACGGCAACCTGTCGAGCGTGGGCTTTGACCTGTTTACGCAGATGCTGGGCCAGGCAGTGGCCGAGGCGCGCGGCGATGACGACGCCGGCGTGGAGGCGGCGAGCGTGGGCATCAACCTGCCGGCCGATTACTTCTTGTCCGAGGAGTACCTGCCGGCGGTGGATCAGCGCGTGCTGGTGTACCGTAAGCTCGCAGCGGCCGAGGACCTGGAGAGCATCGATGGGGTGCAGGAAGAGACCGAGGCCGCGCATGGCGAGCTGCCGTTGGCGGGACTCAACCTGTTCAATCGCGCACGCATCCGCATTCGCGGCGAGCGCCTGGGACTCGAGAGCGTCACGCTCAGCGGCGGTCGCATCACGTTTTTGGGCGTCGACGTGCCCAAGAAGGTGGCCTTTGAGCTTAAGACCCGCTATGGCGCGGTGAACTTTCCCAAGAGCCGCAAACTGTCGGTGCCCTACAAGGCGGGCGCCGGTGCGGGCAGCGGCCTGGGTCGTGGCCTCGACGCCAACGACGGCACCGGTCCCGTGGCCGCGGCACTCATGCTGCTGCAGCAGCTGGGTGCGTCCGACGATGATTAACGGGTCGACGCTGCAAACACCCCATTTGGGCAATCTGACCCTCACTCGTCGGTCGCGTACGCAAGTACGCTTCCCTCCTCCTTCGGGCCACCTTGCCACAAATGGAACGTTTTCGCTCACTTATGCTCAACCTGTAAGGGTATTTATGGGACAAAGCTATCTTTGCCCCACCACGTTGCGGGTCGACCCTTCGCCCGACCGAAAGGAAAGCATGTTCGGATACATCTATAAGAAAGATGTCGCCATTATCGCGGTTGTCCTGTGCCTTTGTCTGGGCGTGGGCAGTTTCTTCGATTATCAGATCTCGAGCGCGCTGTTCAATATCGGCAGCATGTACGGTCGCTTTATCGAGGCCGCCGGCGAGCTGCCGTTCGAGCTGACGGCGAGCGTCGCGGGCGTTATGCTCGTACGCGCGGTGCGTCCCGACTCCAGGGGGAGCAAATGGCTCGCCGTGCTCGGCATTCTCGTCAACGTTGGCCTGGCCGGCTACGAGATCGTTTCGTCCCTGCGGGTTGGCGGCAAACTCATCGCGGTTCAGTTGGTACTGACGTTTGCGCTGGTGATCGCCGCCAACCTTATCGTCTATCGCCTCACGCGCGCGACTGAGCCCGACGAGCTTACGCGCTGGGCGTTGATGGTGCTTGCCGTGTGGGTCGCTCAGGCCATTATCCTCAACGTGATCGTCAAGCCGCTGTGGTCGCGTCCGCGCATGCGCGTGATCGAGGTCACACCGGGGCTCAATTTTCAGCCGTGGTGGGTGATCGGCAACCCCGACAAGTGGAGTTATATTGCGGCCGGCGTAATCAAGGACGGCTTTAAGTCGTTCGCGAGCGGGCACACCGCGCATGCGGCGATCGGTCTTATGCTCGCCGGACTTCCCGCGGTGGCCTTTAAGGAAAAGCCCTCGCGCCGGCGGGTGGTCTTTTGGACGGCGGCTGTGGTCGCGGCGCTCGTCGCCTTTGGCCGTATCGTGATCGGGGCGCACTTTTTGAGTGACGTGAGCTGCGGCTTTGCCCTGGTGCTGGCGCTTGAGTGCCTTGCCGCGCACATTGCCTATCCGCACGGCGTACAATAGCCCCGTTTGAATCATCGGGGCCCGTGCCCGGTAAGAGAGGATTGCCATGCTCGCGTTCAACAACGATTATTCCCACGGCGCACACCCGGCGGTGCTGCAGGCGCTCGTCGATACCAACATGGAGCCGCAGCCCGGCTACGGTACCGATGCGCATACCGAGTGCGCCAAGCAACTTATCCGCGAGGCCTGCCAGGCCCCCGATGCCGACGTGTTTTTTCTGGTGGGCGGCACGCAGGCCAACGCGACGGTGATTGATATGCTGCTCGCGCCCTACCAGGGCGTTGTTGCCGCCGAGACCGGTCATGTTGCCTGCCACGAGGCGGGCGCCATCGAGTTTGGCGGCCACAAGGTGCTCACCATCCCCGGCTACGAGGGCAAGATGCACGCCGAGGATCTCGAGAACTATATCCAGGTGTTCTACGAAAACGAGAGCTACGAGCACACGGTGTTCCCGGGCGCCGTGTACGTGAGCCTATCGACTGAGTACGGCACGCTGTACTCCAAGGCCGAGCTCGCGGCGATTCACGCGGTGTGCCAGAAGCGCGAGATTCCGCTGTTTGTGGATGGCGCCCGCCTGGCCTATGCGCTGGCGGCCGATGAGTGCGACATTACCCTGCCCGAGCTGGCGCAGCTGTGCGACGTGTTCTACATCGGCGGCACCAAGTGCGGCGCGCTCTGCGGCGAGGCTGTGGTGTTCTGCGGCATGCGCGCCCCGGCGCATCCCATTCCGCGTATTAAGCAGCACGGCGCGCTGTTGGCCAAGGGCCGCCTGACGGGCGTGCAGTTTGAGGCGCTCTTTACCGACGGCCTGTATTTTGAGATTGGCCGTCAGGCGATCGAAACCGCGCAGGCGCTTCGTCGCGTGCTGCACGAGCACGGCTACCGGTTCTTCTTGGAGACGCCGACTAACCAGCAGTTCGTGATTCTGCCCAACGAGGACATGGCGCGCATTCGCGAGCATGCGGCGATCGAGTACTGGGAAAAGTACGACGAGACCCACACGGTGGTGCGCTTTTGCACCAGCTGGGCCACGACGCAGGAGGATATCGACGCGTTGGCGGCTGTCCTGTAGCCTGATGTAATGACGAGGGGCCGCCTTGCGCTGGGTTTGGCGCAAGGCGGCCTTTGCTTTTGGGGAGAAGGGTTGTATGACCGAGATGTCCGAGCCGACGATTCGCCTGGCGACGCCCGATGATGCGCCGGCGTTGCTTGCCATCTATGAGCCGTATGTGCGCCAGACGGCGATTACCTGCGAATATGAGGTGCCGAGCGCTGAGGAGTTCGCCGGGCGTATTGAGCGTACGCTCAAGCGCTATCCGTATTTGGTGATGGAGTTGGACGGGCGTCCGGTAGGCTATGCCTACGTGAGTCCGCTTAACAGCCGCGAGGCATACGACTGGTCGGTCGAGACGTCGATCTACCTGGCACGCGATGTGCGCCATGGCGGGCTGGGTCGCAAGCTGCACGATGCGCTCAAGCAGTGCCTGATCGCGATGGGCATCACCAATATGTGCGCGCTCATCGCCGTGCCGCACGACAAGGACGACGAGTATCTAACGCACAATAGCCAGGACTTCCATGCCCATATGGGATATCGCTTGGTGGGCGCCTTCGATCGCTGTGCCCAAAAGTTCGGCCGCTGGTACGACATGTGCTGGATGGAGTTGGTCCTGGCCGAGCGCACGCCCAACCAACCCAAACCAACCTGGTTCCCCGATCTCTCCAAACCTACCATTTAGGGACAGGTTAGCCGATGGGCTCGGTGTATTTGGCGCGGTCGGTACGTTGGATGCGCTTGGAGACATGGAGCGGGCGGCCGTCGGTGTCGTAGACGTAGTCGGTGATCAGGATCAGCGCCTGCCCACGCTCAACGTTGAGCAAAAACGCCTCGTTTTGCGAGGCATAGCACACCTCAAAGGTCTTGTGCCCCTGTGCCGGCGCGCGATGGAATTCTTGGCGCAGCGTGGCGTAGAGCGAACCGTTGATATCGCGGTCGATGAGTGCCTCGAAGCTTGGTGGCAGATAGGTGGTCTCCAGGCACAGCGGCGCATCGTCCAGATAACGCAGGCGGACAAGTTTGACGAGCTTGCTGCCCACGGCGGCATCAAAGAACTTAGCTATGCTGCCGCCCGCCTTGGTAAAGCCCGAGTCCACCGTGCGCGTGGTGGGCTTCATGCCCTGGCCTTCGACCTGCTTGGTATAGCTCGAAAACACCAGGTTGTTTTCGTGGAGCGCGGGCGTGTCGGCCACAAAGGCGCCGCGCCCGCGCTCGGTGCGCACCAGGCCCTCATCAACGAGTACCTTAAGGGCGTGGCGCACGGTGCTGCGCGACAGCCCCGATTCGTCCATGAGTTCCATCTCGGACGGCAGCTTGTCTCCGCGTGCGTAGATACCGGCGGCGATGCGGTCACGCAACATGCCCGCCAAGCGCTCGTATTGGCTCAGTTTCTTTTTAGACGAAGCGTTCATGTGATCAACCTGTATCTAACTTGTATGCGAGTCTAATCAAGCATGTATTCAATACAACAACAAAACTGCTGGTAACGAGAAGTCGAAAACCTTACCAGCAGAATTTCTAAGTCAAATATAGCATACAACTAGTCGACATAACCAAAACATGTATGTAACTTGTATGCCATCGAGAGCATCAAACGAGAAGAAAGGCTGATGCACGATGACTACTCAGGAACAGGTTAAGGATGTCGTCTCCCAGGTTTTGGCTGACAAGGCAGACAAGGGCGGCATCAAGCGCGTCGTGTGGATTGGCGCCGGCGGATCCAACGGCGGCAACTATCCTGCCCAGTACTTTATGGAGCACGAGGCCACGCAGGTCGTGAGCTCCAGCTACACCAGCAACGAGTTCGTGCACGCAACCCCCGCCTACGTTAACGAGAACACCCTGGCCGTCGTCGTGTCCATGCGCGGCACCAAGGAGACCATCGTCGCCGCCCAGGTCGCCAAGGACCACGGCGCCAGCACCATCGCCATCTATGTTGACGAGTCCGGCCTCACCGAGGTCTGCGACTACAAGATCCAGTACGACAGCTTGGCCGTCGACGAGTCCTGCATGGGCCGCACCAACTCCGCCGTCGTGACCATGATCGCCATGGAGCTTACGCAGCAGACCGAGGGCTATGCCGAGTACGAGACCGCTATGGCCGCGTTCGACTTGGTCGACCCCATCTATCGCAAGGCCGTCGAGTACACCCGTCCGCTTGCTGCCAAGTGGGCCGAGCAGAACGCCGACAAGCCCTGCATCAACGTCATGGCTCAGGGTCCGCTCTTTGGTGCCGCCTACGTCTTTAGCATCTGCAACGTGCAGGAGATGCTGCAGATTGACTCCTGCACCATCAACACCTGCGACTTCTTCCACGGTCCCTTCGAGATCCTGGACAAGCGTACCTCGCTGTTCCAGCTCATCAGCGTCGGCCGCAGCCGCTGCAACGACGAGCGCGGCATCCGCTTCGTCAACCAGTACGGTGGCGAGCGCGTCTATCAGCTCGACGCCAAGGAGCTCGGCCTCAACGACATCAAGGACAGCGTGAGCGAGTACTTCAACCACCTGATCTTTGCCCCGATCCTCAACAACGTGTATATGCGTGCACTCTCTGCCGTTACTCACAAGGACTACATGACGCGCCGCTACATGTGGAAGCTGGATTATTAGTTACGGCGTTTTACCAAACGCCGTAACGGCTCGACGCTGCAAACCCACCTGAGCGGCAATCTGCCTTTCAGCTTCAGCGGCATGACCAGAAGGTCAATGCCGCTTCGCTTCAAGGCACCTTGCTCGCTCAGGTGGGTTTTCGCTGGCGTTGCCAAAGCATCGGCGTCGCCTTGGCCCAGATGCGGCACTTGGAGACGTTCGGCACTTGGGGACAGTCCTAGTCATTGGGGACAGGTTACTTTGCACCAAGTTGGCGCATATGAACCTGACCCCCTTGCACCAATGGGTTGTAGCGGTAGAGCAGATTTTTCCGCTCGCCGATTTGTGTCTTGAAAAATGTATATAACGACTATAACGTAGTATGAAACATATTGGAAACAATACCGAGGAGGCTGCGTTGAAGAAAAGCAATCTGGGCTATGTGCTGGTGCTGATCGCCGCGCTTATGTGGGGCAGCATCGGAATCTTTGTAAACGGCATCTCGGCCATGGGCGTTTCGTCTCAGAGCATGGCGGCCTTTCGCCTGTTGTCGGGTGCCGTCTTAATGGCTCCGGTCTTGGCGTTCATGGGTTGCCAGGGAGGCGATCGTGAGGGAAAAGCATCGGGTCCCCTGGCACTGTTCAAGGCAAGTCCTAAAGAGCTTGTTCCCTGTGCGCTTCTTGGCATTATCGGCCTCGCCACCGCTAACACGCTTTATTACGAGTGCATGGGCGAGGTGGGCATGTCCACGGCCTCGGTGCTGCTCTACACCTCGCCGGTGTTTGGCGTCATGCTCGGCCGCGTGCTTTATCGCGAGGATGTGACTCCCAACAAGCTCGTTGCCATCGCTTTTAATATCGGTGGCTGTGTACTTGCAGTGACCAATGGCGACCTTTCCGGTTTCCATTTTTCGGTTTGGGGCGTCACGTCGGGCGTGATCGCGGGCTTTTGTGGCGCGTCGCTCGCGGTGTTTAGCCGGATAGCAACCAAGACGGTCCACCCGCTGGCTGTCACGTTTTGGGGCCTTGTTTTTGGCGGTGCGGTTATGGCGGCTATCGCGGCTCCGTGGCCAGATGTCGCCGCGGCAATGTCGCCACAGCTGCTGCTGCTGTTCTTTGGTTTTGGACTCATCCCTACAGCCGTGGCCTATGTCTTATATATGCAGGGTCTGTCCATGGGGCTCGAGACGTCGAAAGTTCCCGTCGTAATGTCATTCGAGACGGTCGTCACCGTACTGGTGGGCATTGGTGTCTACGCCGAGCCCGCCGGCGCGATTAAAGTCCTGGGTATCGTGCTGGTGCTCGCGTCCATCCTGATTATGAACACCGACTTCTCCAAGCTGCGCAACAGTGTGTTTGTCGGTCATGTCATTGAGAGCATGACCTTTAAGCCCAACGCGTGGTGGACCGAAAAATCTCAGGACATGGATCTGTTTAAGGAACGCACCGGCATTGCGCTGGAACCCACCGTACAGGAAAGCCCCTGGTACTTCGTGCGATAGGGGATTGCGCGCAGGGTCTGACCTGGGGTTATCCAGCTAGCGCCGGCCTATCCAGTCCAACGTTTCAAGTACGTTAAACCCGTCAACGGTCGATTTTCACCCGCGAACGGTCTTTATACTAATTAGCAATATAAGCAACGTATAAGACGTTATAATGACCATAACGAAAAGGAGGAGGCAAGATGAATCAGATCATTCTCGCATCTCATGGCGGCCTGGCCGCAGGCGCCAAAGACACGCTCGAGATGGTTCTCGGCGACGTGTCGAACGTCCACGTCGTGTCGCTTGCTCGTGACGACAAGGAGCCCATCACCAACAAGGTGGACGCCATGATCGCCACGTTCAACGCGGACGACACCGTCTATGTGCTGACCGATATGCTCGGCAGCTCGGTCAACAACAACATGGTCGAGCTTTCCAAGAACGGCACGAAGTTCACGGTTGTCAGCGGTTTCAATATTCCGCTGGCGCTGACGCTCGCTATGAGCCCCGCCCCCATCAAGGGTGCCGAGCTCGCGGCCCTCATCAACGAGGCCCGCACCGGTCTGACCAACCCCAATGCACCGGTCGAGGCTGCCGCGGCTCCCGCCAAGAAGGCCAAGGCGTCCCGTCACAGCTCCGGTCCCGCCAAGATCGTCCTCGCACGTCTTGACTACCGTCTGCTGCACGGCCAGGTCGTCTTTACCTGGACCACCAAGGTTCAGGCCGAGCGCATCATCGTCGTCGACAACGCTGCCGCCAACGATGACATCAAGAAGGGCGCTCTTAAGCTGGCCAAGCCCCAGGGCGTGCGCCTGAACGTCTTCACCGTCGAGCGTGCCCTCGCCAAGATGGACAAGCTCAACACCCTCGGCGAGCGCGTCATGTTTGTCTTTGGCAACACTGCCGAGATGCTGCAGTTCTGCCAGGGCTACAAGCTCGACGCCATCAACCTGGGCGCCACCGCCAACCACGACGGTGCCGATCAGATTGGCGGCAAGGACAGCTCCGTCTTCTTCGACGCCACCCAGAAGGCCGACGTCAACCAGCTGCTCGACATGGGCATCAAGCTCTACGTCCAGCAGACCCCTACGTATCAGAGCGTCGACATCGACGCCAAGCTGTAATCAACCAGGCTTTTGCCTGACTGAAAGGAGAAGGGTATGAATACGTTCATCAGTGCGGTGCTCGTCGGCCTCGTCGGCGTGTTCTGCATGTGGGACTCCCGCCTGCTCGGTCGTCTTAACTTCGAGCAGCCCCTCGTTGGCGCTACGCTCGTCGGTCTGCTGCTGGGCGATGTGCCCACCGGCCTTGCCGTCGGTGCCGCCGTCGAGCTCGTGTCCATGGGCCTGGTGCAGGTCGGCGCCGCCGTTCCGCCCGATATGGTCCTGGGCGGCATCGTGGCCGCTGCCTTTGCGTGCCTGACCGATGCTTCCGCCGAGACCGCCATGACGATCGCCATCCCGGTCGCCGTCCTGGGTCAGCTCCTCGGCATCGTGTTCCGTTCCATCATCGCCGTCCTCACCCATGTGGCAGATAACGCGATTGATAACGGAAAGTTCAAGACCGCCTACCGTATGCACATCTGCGCCGGCTCCGGTTTGTACGCCATCATGTACTTCCTGCCGATCTTCCTCGCCGTCTTTGTTGGCACTGACCTGGTTCAGGCCATCGTCAACATGGTTCCCGAGTGGCTGTCCACTGGTCTTAACGTTTCGACCAAGATCATGACCGCCTACGGCTTGGCCCTGCTGCTCACCATGATGATCAAGAAGGGTATGACTCCGTTCCTGTTCATCGGTTTCCTGCTCGCCGCTTACCTCAACCTGTCCGTCATCGCGGTCGCTCTGATCGGTGTGTGCCTGGCTGTCGTCTTCATGGGCTTCAAGTTCAACGGTTCCCATGCAGCCGCCGGTGTCGATTCCGACTACGATCCGCTCGAAGACGACGAAGACTAAGGAGGAACACACTATGGCAACCGCAACCAAGGACGTGTCCCTGAACAAGAAGGTCAGCCAGTTCTTCTGGCGCTCCTGGGCCATCCAGGCCTCTTGGAACTACGAGCGTCAGATGAACATGGGCTTCCTCTACGGTATGGTTCCCACGCTCGATCGCCTCTATCCGGACGAGTCCGACCCCAAGCAGCTTGCTGCTAAGAAAGAGGCTTACCACCGTCACATGGCGTTCTACAACTGCACCCCGCAGACGAGCGCTTTCATCCTGGGCCTCGCCGCCTCCATGGAGGAGGAGTACGCCAAGGATCCCGAGAACTTCAACCCCGATTCGATTAACGCGGTCAAGACCTCCCTTATGGGCCCGCTTTCCGGCATCGGTGACTCCTTCTTCCAGGGCACCATCCGCGTTATCGCCTTTGGCTTGGGCGTTCAGCTGGCTCAGCAGGGCTCCATCATGGGCCCGATCCTGGCCCTTCTCATCTCCATCGTCCCCTCCGTGCTGATTACTTGGTTCGCAGCCAAGATGGGCTATCAGGGCGGCCACGAGTACCTGAGCAAGCTTCAGGGCGGCGACCTCATGGAGAAGCTCATGTATGTCTGCGGCATCGTGGGTCTTATGTCCGTGGGCGGCATGATCGCCACGCTGATCGGCGCCACCACCCCGCTGCAGTTCGCTGACGGCACCGTCGTTATCCAGGACATCCTGGACAGCATGATGCCCCAGATGATCTCACTTGGCCTCACCGGCCTTATGTACTGGCTCATCAAGAAGAACGTCAACACCGGTTGGCTTCTCGTGATCGCCATTGTGGGCGGCATCGCCCTCTCCGCGGTCGGCATCCTGGCCTAGTCGCGACTAAGCGCCTAACCGCTTTCCCCCGGGGGCCTGCCTGGCATCCCATACCCCAGGCAGGCTTCCATCCCCAAAATGCGACAATGGGACAGTCCCTTTGTCGCATCCTCAATGGGCCGGCGACTCGGTCCAAACCACGGTAACCCTGCGAGCGCCCGGCAATGTGGCGCCGCAAAAAATGAAAGGAATGTGTCAGATGTACGAGATCGACCTTAACCTCCCTAAGCAGATCGTCGCTGACGTCCTGTCCAACCACGAGATCCACAGCGTCGCCTTCGTCGGCTGCGGTGCCTCCATGTCCGACCTTTACCCCGCCAAGTACTTCCTGGCCAACAACACGGACAAGCTGAACGTTCAGATCTTCACCGCTAACGAGTTCAACTACGACACGCCTTCCTGGGTCAACGAGCACACCTTCGTGATCACCTGCTCCCTCGGTGGCTCCACGCCCGAGACCGTCGAGGCCAACAAGACCGCCAAGAAGCACAACTGCCCGGTCGTCTCCCTCACCAACAAGGCTGGCTCCGCTCTGACCGTCGACGCTGACTACGTCATCGTTCACGGCTTCCACGCCAACTTCGCTGCCAAGTGCGAGAAGCCCGGCTATGCCATCGCTCTTGCTGTCGAGATCCTTCAGCAGACCGAGGGTTATGACCACTACGAGGACATGATCACCGGCCTCACCAACGTCTTCGAGCTCTGCGAGAACGCCGCTCAGTCCTGCAAGAAACTCGCCAAGAAGTTCGCCGAGGACTTCAAGGACGACAAGATGATCTACTTCATGGCTTCCGGTGCCTCCGAGAAGATGGCTTATTCTCACGCTGCCTTCCTGTTCACCGAGATGCAGTGGATCGACGCCGCCGCCTACAACACCGGCGAGTACTTCCACGGCCCGTTCGAGGTTTCCACCGAGGGTAAGCCCTACGTCTTCTTCATGTCCGATGGCGCTACCCGTCCGATGGACGCCCGCGCCCTCACCTTCCTTAAGCGCATGGGCGCCAAGGTCGCTCTGATCGACTCCAAGGACTACGGCCTGGCTGACGCCGTGCCCGCGAGCGTCGTCACCTACTTCAACCCGCTGCTGCACCTCGCCGTTATGCGCGAGTACGGCAACCAGATCGCCGAGGCCCGTCAGCACCCGCTGACCATGCGTCGCTACATGTGGAAGCTTTCCTACTAATCACAAGTAAGTAGACCTTACGGGTTGATTGAGAGGGGATGGGGTTTGCGCCCCGTCCCCTTTTTTGCTTTGGGGAGGGCACGCCTGTCGCGTCGCAAAACCCAAGATAAAACCTACCATAATAAACCTGTCTCTTTTTGGCAGGTGGGAGGAGATGCGTATGATCAAAGCAGTGCTGTTTGACATGGACGGCGTGCTGGTCGATACCGAGTGGTTCTACAACCGTCGCCGCGTGGCGTTTATGGAAGAGAAAGGGTTCCACTTTGACGAGATCCCCGATCTTTCGGGGTCTAACGAGCCTGCCATTTGGGAGGCACTGGTGCCCGACGATGTTGAGCTGCGCGAGCGCCTGCGCGTGGAGTACAAGCAGGTCTACAGCCCGGACCACCCCGTTCCGTATGCCGAGCTGCTCAACGAGCAGACGGAGCCGGTGATGCGCAAGCTGCACGAGCGCGGCGTGAAGTGTGCCATCGCGAGCTCGTCCTATCGCGAGTTGATTGACGAACTGGTGGAGATCGCTGACATTGCCGATGTGCTGGATTACACCATCAGCGGTCACGAGTGCAGTGCGTTTAAGCCCGACCCCGAGATCTACCTGCGTGCCATGGAGGCGCTGGGGGTTGAGCCTTCCGAGTGCCTGGTTATCGAGGACTCGCCTTTGGGCATCGAGGCCGGCAAGCGCTCGGGCGCCCGCGTCCTGGCGCTGCGTCCGCACGAGGGTGTCAACCTCGATCAATCGCGAGCCGATGCCGTTATCGATAATCTGACCGACATTTTGGCCGCTTTGTAGCGTCAATCCGCCGCGAGAAGCACTGATTCACGCGTCTTTTGCCGCGGATTGGCTTTATTTGTCATCTATTTGGATCCGTTTGGCTTCGATTCGGACTAAGTGAGTAGGCTTTTTGGTGCAGGACGAGCACAAAGCGCATCTGCTCTAGTAAAACCGCAGGTCACAGGGGTGGCGGTTTTGGGTGTGCTCTGCAGGTCGCTTAAAGTCTACTCACTTGTAATTTGGGCCTTTGGTCGTGGGGTTGCTGGTCCCGCTTTGGTTGTCGAGAGAGGGTGAATTGAAGCGCCCCCGCACGCTCCATGCTACAATCGCGGACATACCCCACAACTACATCTGCCTTCGAAAGGAGCCTGCGTGGCGAACGCCATCGATCAGCTCACGGACCGAGTGCTCGTGCTCGGCCGCCTCACCATCGTCCGCCGCGCCATTACTGCCGTGGCGGTCACGATTTCCGCCGTTCTCCAGACATTCCTGATCCAGGCGTTCATTCAGCCCGCCGACCTGCTTCCGAGCGGTCTTACCGGCGTTGCGGTCCTGCTCGATCGCGTTACCTCGCTGGGTGGCGTTCACATCGATATTTCGCTCGGTATGCTCGCGCTCAACATCCCCGTGGCGCTCCTATGCTGGAGCGGCATTAGCAAGCGCTTCGTCATCTTCTCGATGATGCAGGTCGTGCTCTCGTCGCTGTTCCTCAACGTCTTTCACTTCGCTCCATTTTTGGGCGACAAGATCATGCTCATCATTTTTGGCGGCGTGGTCTCGGGTCTGGGCGCTGCCATCGCACTTAAATCCGGCGCATCCACCGGCGGCACCGACTTTATCGCGCTGTGGGTTTCCAACCACACGGGCAAGACCATCTGGGGCGTCATCTTTGGTTTCAACTGCTTTATCCTGGCGATCTTTGGCTTTATGTTTGGCTGGGACAAGGCGGCGTATTCCATCGTGTTCCAGTTTATTTCGACCAAGACCATCGACAGTTTCTATCGTCGCTACGATCGCGTGACGCTGCAGATCACGACGCGTAAGGCAGACGAGGTCATGACTGCCTACGTAAACCATTTTCAGCACGGCATTAGCTGCGCCGAGGTCGTCGGCGGATATAGCCGCGAAAAGATGTACCTGCTGAACACCGTTGTCTCGACCTACGAGAGTCAGGACATTATCAAGCTGGTGTGCGACGTTGATCCCGGCGCCGTGATCAATGTGTTCCACACGCTCAACTTTGTGGGCGGCTGGTGGGGCGGTCATGTCGACGAGCCCATGCCCACGGCCGTTCCCGATCCCGACAAGCCCGCACGCATGGCCAGCAGGCAGGCGCGCCTCAGCGAACAGGACAGCCTGCAGCAGGACGACGGCAAGTAGGGTTTTGGTATTTTGCCGGTCCTGCGCAACCCATCCGAACGAGCCCCCCGAAAGCCCCGTTGCTTTCGAGAGGCTCTCGTTTGCTCAGATAAAACCTACCAAAATGAAGCTGTCGCTTTTTGGTAGGGAGGGTGTATCGT
>CABUQI010000024.1 GCA_902493545.1 uncultured Collinsella sp.
AACTAGCACAGGAAATGGTCAAAGCCATGCGTAAGCGAACCGAAAGTCTCGGATCGCACTATCGAGCAGACTAAGCTGAGCACCCATCTAGAGCAGAACACAACTAATCGATATCTATGGGCCCCGTGAGTTCAAAGCGACACGGGGCCCATTCGTGTCCGCACGACAGCGTATCCTTATTCTTAATACAGAGTCGACATAGTCCACGTAGACAAATGAACAGAAAGGAAGAGATATGGACAGCAGGGATATCGAGAAATGGCGTGTCGAACTTGACAGCTACGCCCATGTAGAAGACGGCGTTGAGTATTGGCTCGCACGCGATTTAATGGAACCCATGGGGTACACTCGATGGGAGAACTTCGCCGAAGTTATTAAGAGGGCAAAAGTCTCGTGCGAAACAAACAAAACTCCAGTTGATTCCCATTTTCGTGACACCACGAAAATGGTAACTGCCGGTGTCGCCGCTCGCGCGGTTAAAGACTACAAGCTGACACGCTACGCATGCTATTTAATCGCCCAAAACGGAGACCCAAACAAGCCCGAAATCGCGCTCGCACAGGCGTACTTCGCCGTGCAGACACGCCGTCAGGAGCTCATAGAGCAGCGCTTCGCAGAGATTCAGCGCTTGCAGGCGCGCCACTCGCTATCCGATTCAGAGAAACAGCTCTCGGGCATTGCGTTCAAACGAGGCGTGGGCTCCAAAGGATTCGCAATCATCAAGTCGAAGGGCGATGAGGCGTTATTCGGTGGCAGAAGCACGGCGGACATGAAGCGGCAGCTTAGTGTGCCCAGGAGCGCGGCATTGGCGGACAGGTTAGCCGATGTTCTCATCAAAGCAAAGGACCTTACGAACTCGATGACGGCCTTCAACGCCGAGGAACACGATCTGTACGGCCTGGACCAGATCAAGCAAGAGCACATCGAGAACAACACAAGCGTGCGTGGTAGCCTCATCGACCGCGGAATTGTCCCCGAGAATCTACCGCCTGCCGAGGATACAAAGAAGCTCGAACGTCGCGTGAAAGCAGACGAGAAAAAGCTCAAGGAGGGCACAGACGGATTCACCGACCCCCAGGGCAGGCTCGACTTGTAAAGCGTCTGTGCCCTTACGGGTTCAACCCCATGCGAGGCCAACAAAAAAGCGACCAGCCGAAGCCAGTCGCTTTAACATGCTTTGGTGGGCCGTCAGGGGGTCAGCCTGCTTCGCAGGCGGCCGCTGCGGCGCTTCGCGCCTTGCGCGCTGCGCTGGTAAATGCTTACGCATTTCCTCAGCTCCGCGCCCTTTCGGGTTCGACCCCATGCGAGGTCAACAAAAAAGACGGCCAACCCAAGTTGACCGTCTTAACATGCTTTGGTGGGCCGTCAGGGGGTCGAACCCTGGACCTTGGGATTAAGAGTCCCCTGCTCTACCAACTGAGCTAACGACCCAAAGCTAAAGTCCGTTGTGGCGGACTTTAGAGGAGATATCGTGTGGTGGGCCGTCAGGGGGTCGAACCCTGGACCTTGGGATTAAGAGTCCCCTGCTCTACCAACTGAGCTAACGACCCGATATCAACACGAAGCAAGAACTGGGGTGGGTAAAGGGACTCGAACCCTCGACCTACGGGACCACAACCCGTCGCTCTAGCCAACTGAGCTACACCCACCGTGTCCTGTGCGCTTCGCGCTCGACTATTATTGCAGGGAACGCCACGCGATGCAAGCCCCAATTTTCAAGAATTTTGAAAAGAGTTTTTCGAGACCATTTCGAGCAAATCCCACCGGTTTCATAGGAGTAAACTTGCCCCACTGCAAATCCTCGAAAGGACCGTCATGAAAGAACTCTCCAACCGCACGGCAAGATTTACCGATTCGGTCATCCGCCGCATGACACGCATCTCCAATAAGTACGGCGCCGTCAATCTCTCGCAGGGCTTCCCTGACTTCGATCCCCCGGCGCAGCTGCTCAACAGCCTGAGCACCATCGCCGCCGATCCCAAGCCGCTCTATCACCAGTACTCCATCACCTGGGGCTCCCAGGCCATGCGCGAGGCGCTCGCCGCCAAACAGGAGCACTTTATGGGCATGCCGGTGAACCCCAACGAGAATATCGTAGTCACCTGCGGCTCCACCGAGGCCATGATGGCCGCCATGATGACGGTCACCAACCCCGGCGACAAGGTCGTCATCTTCTCGCCGTTCTACGAGAACTACGGCGCCGACACGATCCTTTCGGGTGCCGAGCCCATCTACGTGCCGCTCAACCCGCCCACATTCGACTTTGACCGCGAGACGCTCGAGGCGGCCTTCCGCGACAACGACCCCAAGGCCATCGTCCTGTGCAACCCTTCCAACCCCTGCGGTAAAGTCTTTACCCGCGATGAGCTCACCTTTATCGCCGACCTCTGCAAAAAGTACGACGCGTACTGCATCACCGACGAAGTTTACGAGCACATCGTCTACGCGCCCCACGAGCACGTCTATATGGCCACGCTGCCCGGCATGTTTGAGCGCACCATCAGCTGCAGCTCGCTGTCCAAGACCTACTCCATCACCGGCTGGCGTCTGGGCTACACTATCGCCCCTGCCGAAATCACCGAGCGCATCAAGAAGGTCCACGACTTCCTCACCGTGGGTGCCGCCGCTCCCCTGCAGGAAGCCGTCGTCACCGCCCTCAATTTCGACAACAGCTATTACGATGAGGTCCTTGACCTCTATACCGCCAAACGCGACCTGTTCTGCCAGGGACTCGACAGCATCGGTCTTGAGCATAACGTGCCGCAGGGCGCCTACTACGTCATGATGGACATCTCTGAGTTTGGCTATGACAGCGACCTCGAGTTCTGTGAAGACCTCGCGTCTAAAGTGGGTGTGGGCGCCGTGCCCGGCTCGAGCTTCTTCCGCGAGCCCGTCAACCATCTGATTCGTTTCCACTTTGCCAAGCGAGACGAGACGCTTAACGCGGCGCTGGAGAACCTCAAGTCGCTACGTGATAAAATCAAGCCGCGCGGGTAAGGACGGCCCGGCAACTAAAGCAACCAAAGAAGCCTCGCACCGCCCGCCGCGTTGCGGGGCTTCTTTCTATAGCGCTTTCTTAAATGGTTTAGAGCTCCATACTTTAGTCACGGAGCAACTCGTCCCAGAGAGAGGAATACTATGGCAGAACAGCAGCTTATCGGGGCGCTCGAGGCCGGCGGCACCAAGATGGTCTGCGCCACGGGCTATGCAGACGGTACGGTCCTGGAGCGCGAGCAGATCGCGACCACGACTCCGCAGGAAACCGTCGAGGCCGTCAACGCATGGTTTGCCGACAAGGGTATCGCCGCGCTGGGCATTGGCGCCTTTGGCCCTACCGCAGTCAACCCCGCCTCGCCCCAATACGGCAAGATCCTGGAGACGCCCAAAACGGCATGGCGCTACTTTGACCTGCTGGGCACTATCCAAAACGAGCTCAATATCCCCTGCGGCTACGATACCGACGTCAACGTCGCCTGCCTAGGCGAGGTCACGTTTGGTTGCGCCAAGGGCCTTACCGATGTGGTCTACCTGACCATCGGCACCGGCGTGGGCGCCGGCGTGCTCTCGGGCGGTAAGCTCGTGCACGGCATGATGCATCCCGAGGCCGGCCACATCCTGGTCACGCGCGACCCGCGCGACACCATCGGCGAGCATAGCGCCTGCCCCTTCCACGACAACTGCCTCGAGGGCCTCATCGCCGGCCCCGGCGTTAAAAAGCGCTGGGATGGCAAGAGTGCCGGAGACATGGCCGATGACCCGGAGGCCATGGACCTGCTCGCCGGCTATCTGGCACAGGCGCTCATGACCTACACGCTGTGCTACGCGCCGCAAAAGATCATCATCGGCGGCGGCGTGGCCGACCACACCCCCATCGTGCCGCTCGCGCGCAAGAAGTGCGCCGAGATGCTCAACGGCTATATCGTCACGCCCGAGGTCAACGACATCGATAACTACATCGTCAACAACAGCCTCGAGGGCAAGCAGGGCATTATGGGCTGCCTGGCCCTGGGCGCACAGGCGCTTCAGTAGCAGACGCACCCACAGGGCGTGGCGCGCTCGGCAAATCCAACCTACGGAACGACGCCACCACGCCTCATATAAGCCCTCAAATAAAAAAGGCCGCCTAGGACCAAACAATACGTCCTAGGCGGCCTTTTTGGCGCACATCAGCGACCGTAAGAGATATCGGAGCACAACGCCCGTTGCCGCTCCACAGCAGTCGATCATCACATCGGTGATCATGCCGGCGCGTCCCGGCACAAAGAGCTGAATCGTCTCGTCGATCGAGGGAATCAGCAGCAGGAACACCGCCGTGGGCAGCAGCACGTCAAAGGTGCGCCGGCCCTCAAAATCAAAAGCGTGCGTTGCCAGGATGCCGAGCACCATATACTCGGTAAAATGCGCACACTTGCGAACAACAAAGTTAGTCACCCATTCATATGGAAGTCCCACGCCGTGCAGGAAACCGCGGATAGCTTCCATGACCGTTTGGCTCAGCGAGCCCGACCCCGAGCCGGGAACCAGCGAATTGCCCCAGATCAAGAGCGCCATCAGGCAGGTCACGACCGCCCATTTTCGATTGATCTTAACCATGCAGAAGTTATGCCTCCGCGCGGAGCGGCGCGAAGCTGGCGGTACCGCCCTCGATAACGCTCAGATAGGCACGGCCCGTACGCTTGGCAGTTGAGGACTGCAGGCGCTCGATCTCTTCCTCGAGGATCTGATTGACGCGCTCGTGACGACGGTTTTCCATAATGCCGGCGGCAATAGCCTCGGCCCGCTCGATGCTCTCGCGCGAGATACGGGCAGTATCCTCGGGGAACACAGCACTGTGACGGCCGACATAGGCGGGGGCAGCAGGCTGAGGGGCAACGACGGGAGCGGGGGCTGCAACAGGAGCAGGCTCGTCAATCTCATCCAGAATCGCGGTGGCGGCGGCCCACATGTCCTCGTGGCCCGAGTAATCGGCCATGGGAACATCAACCTCGAGCGAGGCGTCAGGAAGGTCGCCGGTGTCGATGCGATCTTGGGCATCAATCGATGCGGTGATGGCTGCAGGCTCATCGAGGTCATCGAGATCGATGTCCACGGCACCGGAGATGATAGGCATGCTGGCGAGGTTTGCATTGTACGGCGCAGCCTCAGCCGCCTGCTGCTGGGCAGGAGCGCCCCAAAGCGAGCTTTCGGCGGCACGGCGGGCGGCAACGGCCTCCTCGTCCGCAGTCATGGCTTCATCAACGTACGAATTGTCGGCAGAAGCGTTCGCGTCCGCCGAGGTAGCGTTGTAGGCGTTATTGGCTGCCGCGTTGGCAACGAGTGCCACGAAAGCCGCCGTGCTGCCCGCAGGGGCGGCCTGGGAACCAGACACGGCGCGTGCCGCGGCGGCGATGTCGTCGCGATTGAAGGAGCCGGTCTGCCCGCCGTTGGTGAGCTCGTCGATGGCGACTTGATAGACGTCGCGCGAGTGTGCAGGGTCGCAGCTCACCGGCGAATCGTCGTCGAGCATACTGTCGATCATGGACCAAGCCTCGTCCTCGTCCATGGCATCTGCGGCTCGAGCGATGGTAGGGACACCATCATCGGCATGACGGCGCTGGAACGCACCAGTCAGGCCGGAAAGGAATGCCGAGGTAGACTGCTCCGCCTGAGCCTGAGAAGCAGAAGTCGCAGCGTAAGGAGTCGCATCCTGCTGCTGAGCTGGAATCGAGGCGGTCTTGAACTCGCTTTGATGCTGATTGAGATTGGCGGCACCGCCCATGGCATCGGGCTGGAACAGACGCTCTTCACGCTGCGCACGGTACTCGGAGATACCCAGCGAGGCGGCATAGATACCCACGCCCGCCACCGCGCCCACGGCGAAGGGAACCGCACCCGCCACGACCGTCTCGTTCACCGACGAAAACGGCAGCGTCGCGGCATACATAACCACGGGAGCGGCAAGGCCGATCCCGCACGAAAGTCCGGCAAGGACTGCTCGTTGTGTTGCATCAGAAGAAGCCATGAGCTCTCCCCATCTTCCAGCACCCAAATCGCATCATTCAGTTGGCTGCGCGAGAGAAGATGAAGCGGGGCTATGCCCCAAAGCAACGGTATATGGTTCGTTTCATCTGCGTTTTCCGTCGCGAAGCTTAAAAGCTATTATGCGAAACCGCCCAGTCTATTGCAAGCGACGATGTCGGATTGAAACGGGAAACCTGCTGCTTGCCAGTCTTATGGTCAAAAATAAGTGCGGAGAGGCGATATGGAAAAGGGCCGAGGCTCAAAGCCCCGACCCTTTATCGCATTGATGGCTATCGCTGCGTGTGGATAACAACCTAGAACGTCTGCTCGTAGTCGCTGTGCTTTTTGGCCGAACGCACCAGGAACTCCTGGTTGGTGTTGGTACCCTTAAGACCCTTGATAAACGATGCGGCCGCGCGCTCGGTATTGTTCATGCCGGCGAGGATGCGACGCAGACCAAAGACAAACGGGCGCATCCGCTCGTCGACCAGCAGATCCTCGTTGCGCGTACCGGAGGCAACGGGGTCAATGGCCGGGAAGATACGACGGTCGGCAAGATCGCGGTCGAGCTTAAGCTCCATGTTGCCGGTGCCCTTGAACTCCTCAAAGATGACCTCGTCCATCTTGGAACCAGTGTCGATGAGAGCAGAGGCCAGGATGGTGAGCGAACCACCGTTCTCGATATTACGGGCTGCGCCCAGGAAGCGCTTGGGCGGATACAGTGCCGCCGAATCGACGCCGCCCGAAAGGATGCGGCCTGAGGCGGGCGCCGCCAAGTTGTAGGCACGGGCAAGACGCGTGATGGAGTCGAGCACCACCACGACATCGCCGCCCAGCTCCACGATGCGCTTGGCGCGCTCGATAACGAGCTCTGCCACGCGAGTGTGGTTTTCGGCGGGCATATCGAAGGTCGACGCCACAACCTCGCCCTTGATGGAACGCTGCATATCGGTGACCTCTTCGGGGCGCTCGTCGACGAGCAGGCAGATGAGGTGCACCTCGGGGTTGTTAATCGAGATAGACTGGCAGATCTTCTTGAGGATCGTGGTCTTGCCGGCCTTAGGCGGGGACACGATCAGGCCACGCTGACCCTTGCCGATCGGCGACACGATGTCGATGGCGCGACCGGTAATGGAGTCCTTGCCGTGCTCCATGCGCAGCGGCTCGTTGGGATAGACCGGGGTAAGGTCGCCGAACTTGGGACGGTTGCGAATCTGCTCGGGGTCCAGACCGTTGACGGTCGTGATTTTGGCGAGGGCGGCGCGCTTGTCGCCGCCGCGCGAAGGACGAAGCGAGCCCTCGATGACGTCGCCCGTGCGCAGGCGCGCGGAGCGGATGAGGTAGGCGGGCACGAAGGCATCGTCGTTGGACTTCATGTAGCCATGGGCATGGATGATACCGGAGCTGTCCGGACGAATCTGCAGGATGCCCTTGATGTCGCGGAAGCCCTCGGCCTTCGCGGCGGTGACGTAGATTTCCTCGACGAGCTCGGCTTTCTTCTTGCCGGTCGTCTCGATCTCGAACTCCTTGGCCTTCTCGCGCAGCTCGGCGACCTTCATGGCCGCGAGCTCCTCGCGCGAAAGCGTGGGCTCGGTGGGGGCGGCATTACGCTCCTTGTTGCGCTGCTTGCGATCGCGCTGACGGTTGCGACGATCGTTATTACGGTCGTCCTTGCGCTCGTTGCGCTCGTCGTTGCGCTTGTGCTGGCGACGGTTGGGGCGAGCGCCGTCTTCGGCCTCGGCGGGCGCGGCGCCATCGGTTGCGGCGGCATCGGCGTTAGCCGCAGTATCATCGCTGGCCTCGGCCTTGGAATCGCCCTGCAGCTCGGCCTCGGCCTGCTGCTCGGACGCCTTGGCCTTAGCGGACTTCTTACGACCGCGCTTGGGCTTCTCAGACGCAGGCTGTTCGACGTCTTGGGGCTCGGCGGCATCAGTCGATGCATCGGCGGTCGTCTCGGCGGAATCCTCGGACACACCCTTCTTGGCAGCCTTGGCCTTGGACGTGCGCTTAGCAGCAGTACGATGGCTGCGACCAGGACGGACGTCGGCGGGCTCGGCATCGGCGGGAGCGGCCTCGGAAGTCGTAGCATCCTGAACGGGTGCATCGGCAGCAGTTGCAGACTCGGCGGTCGCCGCAGCATCCCGAGCGGCTGCAGCTGCGGCTGCGGCCTTCTCTGCCTCGACGAAGGCCTTGGGCTTGCGACCGCGACGGTGCGGGCGCAAAGCCGGATCGACAACGGGAACTTCGCTGGCCTCGACAGGCGCAGCGGGCTCAACAGGCGATGTGCCCTCCCCTGCCGCGGAACGGACCGAAGCCTCAGTGAGCTCGGGGGTTACCTGATCGGCAACCTGCTCGGCCTTAGCAGCCGTGCGACGGCGTGTGCGCGGTACCGGCTTCTCGGTCGGCTGGTCGGCGGCAGGCGTCTCGGGCACAGACGGAGCTGCAAGCTCGGTCAGAGCCGCGGCCTCGCGCTCGGCAGCACGACGGCGGGCGCGCACCACCTGAGCCTCGCTAATCTGCGCCAACGCACGTGCCTGCGCGACCTCATCGGAAATCGGCGCCGAGGAGTCAGCTGCAACGGTGCGCTTGGCGCGCGTCGTGCGCGTGGTACGGCGCTTGGGCTTGGTGACCTCCTCGCCGTCAGTGGCAGGCTTGACCGTGCGGCGCGTACGCTTGGGCTTTGCCGGAGCAGCCTCCTCACCAGTTGCAGGCACGGCCTTCTCAGCCGCTGCAGGCGTAGGCGTCGAAGCAGCCTTAGGCGTCTCAGGAGCCGAGGCTTGCGCGGGCGCCGCGACCTGGTCCGACGCAACCGGTGCAGCGGGAGCGGTCTGCGTCGTCGTTATTTCGTTTTCTTGCTGTTGATCAGACACAGTGTTTGCTCAACTTTCTTTTCAAGCCCTGTGATCACATGCTCCCTGCATAAACCTTCAGGGCGGCTAAACAGTCTAGCTCCGTCAAATACCGACGGACATCATTGATCTGTATCGAGATATTTGCGTCATATACGCAGCGTTAGTGTAACACAACCGCCGCCACCTGCAACTTAGTCATTGGGGACGTTCTTAAACGACTAGTCAAAAGGGGCACTCCTCCTCAAAAGCGCCTGAAATGTCACGTCAGAGGAGTGAAACCGTGACATCCGGAATGGCCGAGCCACGAATCGCGCCCATCTACTACGTTTACCCACGGGCCCCTGACCATACCCTTGTTTTTTCAAAAACAACGAGTCTGCTACCTGCGCTTTTAATATCGTACATTTCGGCATGGTTCGGGATATGCGTCCAAACGTAGGAGATGAGCCCAATTCGTGGCGGACGGTATCCCACCACCCCTCCACGAGACAAAAATGATCCGTTTCCCCCGTCCCCAAGGGACAATTTTCAAAACTATGCCGGATTACGGGGCCAGAATGCTGCAAGCCAACCATACCCTGCATTTTCAAGAAACAATAAGCCATCTACCTGCGGGTTTAATTTTGCTATTGGCACCATGGTCGCCAGTTGGCGATTCAGCCCCGTAAACCGGTATAGTTGCGATTTGGTAGCATTTCCCAGCAAACCAAATAGTCTCACCAAACGCAAAAAGCCCGACCTCCGTGGGAGATCGGGCTTTCAAGGCTTAGTTAAACCAAGTCTGTACGGTCAAATGACTCGCAGATTACATCTGCTCGGGCGCGGAAACGCCAACAAGGGTGAGCACCAGGGCGAGCGTCACGCGGACGGCGTCGCAAGCGGCCAGACGGGCACGCGAAAGCTCGGGGTCGACGGGACGGCCCTCGCTCGGCAGAACCTGGCAGGCAGCGTAGAAGCTGTGGAAGTCGCCGGCGAGTTCCTCAGCAAAGTGCGTCAGACGGAACGGGGCGCGGTCGCGAGCGCAGCTGGCGATGAGGTCGGTGAGCTCGTTGAGCTTACGCGAAAGGGCGAGCTCGGTCGGGTCGGTCAGCAGCGAGTAATCGACGTTCTCACCGATGGCCTTGGCGGCGACAGCCTTCATGCCCATCTCGTCAGCCTGCTCGGGCGTAACGTCGGCGGCACGGCGCAGAATGGAGCACACGCGGGCGTGAGCGTACTGCACGTAGTACACCGGGTTGGAGTTGTCGCGCTTCTTAACGGCCTCAATATCGAAGTCGACCATCTGGTTGGAGCTCTTGGAGATGAGCGTGTAGCGAGCGGCATCGGAGCCGACCTCGTCGACGAGCTCCTGCAGGGTCACCATGGTGCCCTTGCGCTTGGACATACGGACGGGCTTGCCGTTGCGCAGCAGGTTGACGAGCTGGCCCAGCAGAACCTCAAACTTGCCGGGATAGCCAAGAGCGTCGCAGACGCAGCGGACGCGCTCGATGTAGCCGTGGTGGTCGGCACCCCAGATGTCGATGACGTGGTCGACGCGCTGGAACTTATCCCAGTGATAGGCAACGTCGGAGGCGAAGTAGGTGTACTCGCCGTCGGACTTGATCAGGACGCGGTCCTTGTCATCGCCCAGGTCGGTGGAGCGGAACCACAGGGCGCCGTCCTTGGTGTAGAGGTAGCCCATCTTGTCGAGCTTCTCAAAAGCGCGGTCGACGGCAGAGGTGCCGGCGGTCTCGCCCTCGGTGTCCTTCACGTACAGCGAACGCTCGGAGTACCAACGATCGAAGTCGCAATTGACGGCGTGGCAGAGGTCGCGCATGTTGTCGACCATCTTCACATAGCCGCGCTCGCGGAAGCTCTCCATGCGCTCCTGAGGATCGGCCTCGACCCACTTATCGCCGTCGGTGCGCCAGAACTCGGCGGCCTCGTCGATAATGTAGTCGCCGCCATAGGAGTCCTTGCCCAGGGTCTCGGCAAAATTGTCCTGGTACGGATGGGTCTCGGGATGCTCGTCGTTCTCGTCGGCAACGAAGGCGTCGCGGTCTGCGATCAGCAGCTTGTGAGCCTCGTCGATATCCACGCCCTGCTTGGCGATGATGTCGGCAAGCTGCATATAGCGCGTGCTGATGGAGTTGCCGAAGGTGTTCATCTGAGAGCCGTGGTCGTTGATGTAGAACTCACGCTGGATGTCGTAACCGGCGTGGTCCATAACACGGCAGAGGGAGTCGCCCAGCGCGGCCCAGCGGCCATGGCCGATGTGCATGGGGCCGACGGGGTTGGCGGAAACGAACTCGACCTGGGTCTTCAGGCCGCCACCGACGTTGGACTTAGCGAAGTCCATACCCTTCTCGCGAGCCTCGCCAAAGATGGCATTCTTGACGGCAACGGAGAGGTAGAAGTTGATGAAGCCGGGGCCTGCGATCTCGACCTTCTCGATCGCGGGGTCCTCGGGCATATGGGCAACGATGGCCTCGGCGATCTTGCGCGGGGCGCAATGGGCCAGCTTGGCGGACTTCAGGGCCATGGTAGAGGTCCACTCGCCATGAGAAGTGTCAGCCGGTCGCTCGATAGCGCAATCGTCAAGTTCAAATGCAGAAAGGTCGCCGGCCTCCTGGGCCGCAGCAAGCGCAGCGCGTACCAGCTCTTCAATCTTCTCGGGCATAGATCCTCCTTGTGTTAAAGCCCCCGAGCTCTTGGTCACTCGTAGGGCAAAAGCCAGAGTTTGTAGCACTCTATCACAAGCGACGGGCACTGTCGCAGGGTAAAGCCAATCGATATTGCATATGCACAAAATTGACTACAGCTTGCATGGAGTCACTCAAAGATGCCAGTCTGCCTGCAGATTATGCAGGCGTTGAAAATGCATAAAGGTGTGAATGAGCTGCGTCTGTTATCGAATACTCTTACCTATCAGAGTTGTGTGCTTTTCCTGCATAAAGTAAGGGTTTGCGCACGTCAGCGTGTTATTCTAGACATACGTAAATTCGTATAAGTTGGAGGTAGCATGTTCTCAATCGGTCAACACGTCATTCATCCGGGTCAGGGAGTCTGCACCGTCGTCGGTTTTAGGGACGACACGCCGCAGCCCATGCTGTTGCTCGAGACCAAGCAGGGACATGCGCAGACGATTCTCATGTACCCCGTGGCGCAGGCCGACCGTCTGCATGCCGCCATCTCCCAGCAAGATGCCGAACACCTGCTGAGCCACTACGACGAGTTGGAGTGCGACACCTTTACCGAGCGCAACAGCTCGCTCGAGGAGACGCACTTTAAGCAGCAGCTCAAGCTGGGAGCGCCCGAGACGGTTCGCGTGGCAAAAACCATGATGCACCGTATTCGCCAGGCCGAGGAAGCAGATAAAAAGCCCAGCTCTTACTACATGCGCGTACTCAAGGAAGCCAAGCGCCGCTCCATCGAGGAGTTCGCCGTGGCCCTGGGCGTCACCGAGGAGGATGCCGAAGCCCGCCTAGCCCAAGCCGCCCTCAACTAACCTGCCAAAAAGAGACAGGTTTATTTTGGTAGGTTTTTTCTGGCCAAACGTCAACAAACAATCAGTAAATGCCGGGTGCTCCGTTTTGTTTGTGAGCGCCCGGCCATTTTTCTATCGCCGTAGAAATGCGTGAAGCCCATTTGCGATGACATCACACGAGGACCATCCAGATCGACGCAACCAACACCCGCATCCACAACTAGCGTGCCCGTCTTGCTCAGTTACCATTAAAAAGCATCAATTTGAAAACGCAATAACATTTCGGCAGGTAGCAGCTATAGTCGGTGAACTGAATCTCGACAACCGATGCCTGCGAATGAGGTATCTTCAGCCCATCCAAGCTAAAGGAGGGGCCATGCCGAGAAAACCTCGCTCAAAGTCACCAACCGGTTATTTCCACGTCACGTTGCGTGGAAACGGAGGGCAATTGCTGTTTGACGATGCCGAGGACCGAATCGCCATGCTTCAGATCCTCGATGCGATCCTCCCTAAACACAATATCGAGCTTATCGCTTGGTGCCTTATGGGAAACCACATTCATCTCCTCATCGACGATCCGGACGACCGCAAGAGCGACGCGATGCACGCGATAGCCGTGTCGTTTGCGGGTAGATACAATGCGCGGACAGGGCATATCGGCCACGTGTTTCAGGAGCGGTTTTGGGATTCGCCCATTAAGTCGGAAGTATATTTACTCGAGGCAATTCGATACATTCATCTGAATCCACAAAAAGCAGGACTGGCGGCATATGACGAATATCCCTGGAGCAGCCATCGCGAGTATCTAATGAGTGCCAGGTCACGGCCGCATGTCACCGGCGGCATTGTCGGTGTTTTATTCCCAACACCTCGCTCATACCTTCAGCTCATGGAAAGCACGCCGTCGCTTCCCTATCGCCCCAGCGCAACAGCCAAGGTTCGCGAGGACGATTTATACGAATTTGGCACGGCAATCGTGCAGAGTATCGCAGGATGTGCTCCGACGGAACTCAAATCCGTCTCCAAGCCACTTCGCAATGAGGCGATTCTCGCGCTTCGAAAAGAAGGGTTAACGGTTAGGCAGGTTCAGCTGTTGACCGGACTGGGGACATGGATTATCAAGAACGCGTCCTAGCGTCGCGCTTGCCGAGTTACGAGTACGGCGAAGCGCAGCTGCCTGCCGCGAGGCGCCGCCATTCGCCAACGTCACCATGTCAAACAGAAAACGCTTCCGCTGAATAACGTCCAACGGAAGCGTTTTCCCAGATAAAACCTACCAAAAAAACCTGTCCCTTTTTGGCAGGTTAGGCCTGGAAGGTGTCGCGGTCGGGCGCGAAGGACTGCATGGCCGCGATGGTGCGGTCGAAAAGCTCGGGGAGCTCCCAGCCCAGCATCTCGGCGCCCTGCGTAATCACGTCGCGTGAGCAGCCGGCGGCAAAGCGCTTGTCCTTGAACTTCTTCTTGAG
>CABUQI010000025.1 GCA_902493545.1 uncultured Collinsella sp.
TTGGCAAGACGCTCGGCATTGTTTCGATTCCGCGCGCGACCGATCGCCTGTATACCGCTGCGACGCGTTTTGGGCAGTATCCCATCCATAAAGAATATGTGCTCAAGACCATCGGCGTCATGCACGAGATTGTACGCGAAAACCCCGGTGAGCCCGACCATCCGCCATACCGCCTGCTAACCGAGGAGTTTTTCGATGCAACGTTTACCGAGGTCATCGAGCTGACCGAGGCGGGATTTGCGACTCGCGTTGCTGCTTCTGGCGTTCCCGCAGTCCCCCTGATTGCTAGCTGCTAGCCGGCCGGCTTAACGGTGAACAGTTCATCCCAATTGACCAACGGCTCTCGTCGCAGGGCGTCTTCGGTGGTGCGCTCGGCATCGGAGAGGCTTGCGACTGAACGCAAATCGATGAAGCGGCATATGAAGAAGGTCTTAAAAAAGCCCGGAAGGCAATGCCTTCCGGGCTTTTTTGCAATGCAAATCTGCTTGCAAGTGCGATTTAGCGCACCTGAGCGACGTAAGCGACGTTGGTCGAGGAGACCTTGTCCTCGAGCTGGACGCTCATGCGGGGATCGCCGGCGGTGGCGACGGTCAGATCGCCGGCCTCGACGTAGCCGAGCTCCTTAGCGGTCTCGATCGCCTTGACGATCGTGCCGTTGACGGTGCCCTGGGTAATCTCGGCCTGGTGCGGGATAACGCCCCAGTACATGATCATCTGCTGGACGGCCCACTCGTGGCGGGAGAACGCGCAGATCGGCATGTTGGGACGGAAGTGCGAGATCAGGCGAGCGGTACGACCGGTGGTCGTCGGCACGGTGATGCACTTGGCGCCAACGGTGGTAGCCATGTTCACAGCGGACATACCCACAACGTTGTTGACGACGCGGGTGCCGTGAGCGTCAGCCGGAACCTCGAGCGGAGCGTGAGCCGGGAGGTACTTCTCAGTCTCGAGAGCAATGCTGGCCTGCATCTTGACGGCCTCGACCGGGTACTTACCGGCAGCGGACTCGCCAGAGAGCATAACGGCGTCGGTGCCGTCGTAGATGGCGTTAGCAACGTCGGCAACCTCGGCGCGCGTCGGGCGCGGGTTCTGCTGCATGGAGTCGAGCATCTGCGTAGCGGTGATAACGGGCTTGTAGGCCGCGTTGCACTTGGCGATGATCTCCTTCTGGATGTGCGGAACGAGCTCGGGCTTGATCTCGATGCCCAGGTCGCCACGGGCGACCATGATGCCGTCGGAAGCCTCGAGAATCTCGTCGAAGTTCTCGACGCCCAGGGCGCACTCGATCTTCGGGAAGATCGTCACGTGCTCGCCGCCGTTCTCGCGGCAAAGCTCGCGGATGCCGCGGACGGACTCGCCGTCACGGATGAAGGAAGCGGCGATGTAGTCGATGTTCTCGGTCAGGCCAAAGAGGATGTCCTGACGATCGCGCTCGGTGATGGCGGGCAGCGAGATGTTGACGTTGGGCATGTTGACGCCCTTGCGCTCGCCGATCAGGCCGTCGTTCTTAACGACGCAGGTCATGTCCTGGCCGTCGACGGACTCGACCTCGAGGGCAACCAGACCGTCATCGATCAGGATAAGGGAGCCCTTCTCGACCTCGGAGGGCAGAGCCAGGTAGTCGAGGGAGATGTGCTCAGCGGTGCCGTGGAAATCCTCGGACGTGGGCTGAGCGGTGACGACGATCTTATCGCCGGTCTTGACGGCAACCTTCTTGCCATCGACCAGAAGGCCGGTGCGGACCTCGGGGCCCTTGGTGTCGAGCAGGATGCCGACGGGCAGACCGAGCTCCTTGGAAATACGACGGACGCGCTCGATGCGACCGTGGTGCTCGTCGTAGGATCCGTGCGAGAAGTTAAAACGGGCGACGTTCATGCCCGCCTTGATCATCTCGCGGATGGTCTCGTCGCTATCGCAGGCGGGACCCATGGTGCATACAATCTTGGTGCGCTTGTACATTCAGACCTCCATCTGACATCGTCTTGCGCTGATAGATAAACCATAAGAAATAAAACTGAGATGATTATAACGAAATGCCGACCGAATACCCCAAAAAATCGACCGTATGCCGAATTAGAAGTTCATTTTTTGCGGTAAAAACGGTATATGCAAAAACTTTACCAACCGTTCTAACCGCTGCTATCTGGGCGATATTTCAGTTTGATGATGCACCGAAGCAAAAACGTTTTATCAATGTTGAGCGTCACACGGTCTGCATCGTTGCACTCGAGCCGTGTTTCCAATTGGAATGTTTTGGCTAGACGCGCCGCTTTGGGGTACCATAGCCCCACTATCAACTGCCGCTCAGCACGGCAGCCTTGATGAGCCCTTGCCCTTCTCCTGGGAATTATGATCGGGCATCAATCTGCTGAGTGGCCCGAATCCCAGGAGGGGACTCTATATGCAAAAGGAATACCTGTCCGCCGCGGCGGAGGTGCTCAGCGACCAAGGTGTCGATGAGAACCTCGGCCTGAGCAACGACGAGGCGTCGTCGCGCCTCGCCAAGACAGGCCCTAACAAGCTCGAGGAAGCCGAGAAGACCCCGTTGTGGAAGCGCTTCTTTGAGCAGATGGCCGACCCCATGGTCATCATGCTGATCGTTGCCGCCGTCATCAGCGCGCTCACGGGCATGGTCAAGGGCGAGGCGGACTTTGCCGATGTCGCCATCATCATGTTCGTCGTTATCGTCAACTCGGTGCTGGGCGTGGTCCAGGAGGCTAAAAGCGAGGAGGCCCTCGAGGCCCTGCAGGAGATGAGCGCGGCGCAGTCCAAGGTGCTGCGCGACGGCAAGCTCGTGCACCTGCCGAGCGCCGAGCTCGTGCCCGGCGATGTGATCATGCTCGAGGCGGGCGACTCCGTCCCGGCCGACTGCCGTGTGCTCGAGAGCGCCACGATGAAGATCGAGGAGGCCGCCCTTACCGGCGAGTCCGTGCCCGTCGAGAAGCATGCCAACGTGATCGAGCTCGCCGCCGGCACCGACGACGTGCCGCTCGGCGACCGCAAGAACATGTGCTACATGGGCTCCACCGTGGTGTACGGCCGTGGCCGTGCCGTCGTGGTCGGCACCGGCATGAACACCGAGATGGGTAAGATCGCCGGCGCTCTGGCCGAGGCCAAGGAAGAGCTCACGCCGCTGCAGGTGAAGCTCGCCGAGCTCAGCCGCATCCTTACCATCATGGTTATCGTCATCTGCGTCGTCATCTTTGGCGTCGACATCATCCGCCACGGCGTGGGCAACGTTCTCACCGATCCGACCGCGCTGCTCGACACCTTTATGGTCGCTGTCTCGCTTGCCGTCGCCGCCATCCCCGAGGGCCTGGTTGCCGTCGTGACCATCGTGCTGTCGCTCGGCGTGACCAAGATGGCCAAGCGTCAGGCGATTATCCGCAAGCTCTCTGCCGTCGAGACCCTTGGCTGCACGCAGACCATCTGCTCCGACAAGACCGGTACCCTCACCCAGAACAAGATGACCGTCGTCAAGCACGAGCTCGCTGCGCCTAAGGAGAAGTTCCTGGCCGGCATGGCTCTGTGCTCCGACGCCCAGTGGGACGAGGAGCTGGGCGAGGCCGTGGGTGAGCCGACCGAGTGTGCGCTCGTCAACGATGCCGGCAAGGCGGGGCTCACTGGCCTGACTGCCGAGCATCCGCGCGTGGGCGAGGCCCCGTTTGACTCGGGCCGCAAGATGATGTCCGTGGTCGTCGAGACCCTGGACGGCGAGTATGAGCAGTACACCAAGGGCGCGCCCGACGTGGTGATCGGCCTGTGCACCCATATCTACGAGGGCGACAAGGTCGTTCCGCTGACCGAGGAGCGTCGCGCCGAGCTCGTGGCCGCCAACAAGGCCATGGCCGACGAGGCCCTGCGCGTGCTGGCGCTGGCAAGCCGCACCTACACCGAGGTCCCGGCCGACTGCAGCCCCGCTGCGCTCGAGCACGACCTGGTCTTCTGCGGCCTGTCCGGCATGATTGACCCGGTCCGCCCCGAGGTCGCCGACGCCATCCGCGAGGCCCACGATGCCGGTATCCGCACCGTCATGATTACGGGCGACCACATCGACACCGCCGTGGCCATCGCCAAGCAGCTGGGTATCGTCACCGATCGCAGCCAGGCCATCACGGGCGCCGACCTCGACCGCATGAGCGACGAGGAACTCGACGCGCACATCGAGGACTACGGCGTGTACGCCCGCGTTCAGCCCGAGCACAAGACCCGCATCGTCGAGGCTTGGAAGTCGCGCGACCAGATCGTGGCCATGACGGGCGACGGCGTCAACGACGCCCCGTCCATCAAGCGCGCCGACATCGGCGTTGGCATGGGCATCACCGGTACCGACGTCACCAAGAACGTCGCCGACATGGTGCTTGCCGATGACAACTTCGCCACCATCATCGGTGCCTGCGAAGAGGGCCGTCGCATCTACGACAACATCCGCAAGGTCATCCAGTTCCTGCTTTCGGCAAACCTTGCCGAGGTCTTCTCGGTGTTTATCGCCACGCTCATCGGCTTTACCATCTTCCAGCCGGTGCAGCTGCTGTGGGTGAACCTGGTTACCGACTGTTTCCCCGCGCTCGCGCTGGGCATGGAGGACGCCGAGGGCGACATTATGAAGCGCAAGCCGCGCAACGCTAAGGACGGTGTCTTCGCCGGACATATGGGTCTGGACTGCGTGGTCCAGGGTCTGATCATCACCGTGCTGGTGCTGGCGAGCTTCTTTGTGGGCGTGTACTTTGACATGGGCTACATTCACATCGCTGATATGATCGCCGGCAATGCCGACGAGGAAGGCGTGATGATGGCGTTCATCACGCTCAACATGGTCGAGATTTTCCACTGCTTCAATATGCGCAGCCGTCGTGCGTCGCTGTTCACCATGAAGAAGCAGAACAAGTGGCTGTGGGCTTCCGCTGCGCTGGCGCTGGTGCTGACGGTGATCGTGACCGTACAGCCGACGCTTGCCGAGATGTTCTTTGGCCCTGTGACGCTTGAGCTCAAGGGCGTTCTTGCCGCGCTGGGCCTGGCCTTCCTGATCATCCCGCTGATGGAGATCTACAAGGCGATCATGCGCGCGGTCGAGAAGGAGTAAGTTAACCTGTCCGGGCCCGCCCCTGCGTGTTTTCTTCTTCGCTGGTCCTCGCGCTTCGCGCTGCGGGATCGCTCGGAAGAAAACACTCCCGGGGTGGGCCCTACGGTATCCTTGCTGGCTTTATTCCCGCGCGGATGAAAAAGGGTTGAGGGAAAGTTTGTGAGCTGGTCGGGCTTTGCCCGGCCAGCTCTTTTTGATTTAAAATACCTGCTCAGTTGTGATTTATGGTGCTGGGAGGCGCTTGTGGGCAAGGCTAAGGCTAAGGCGAAGAAAAAGACGACGGGGGCGCGGGCTAAGCGCGATCGTCGTCGGAAGCTTGCGACCGAGGCTCCCGCGTCTGCCGAGGAGTTGCTGGCAAGCGTGCCGGGACTTGACGCGCTGCAGGATGTCCCGGCGTTTGATGACCTGCCGGTCGATGGGGCTCAGCGGGCGGCATTTGACGACTTTTGCGCACATGCTGAGGAGCCCGAGCAGATGCAGCTTGGCGCCGTGGTGCGCTTAGATCGCGGGTTTCCGCTGGTGGCGACGGCCGACGATACCTTTCGTGCCGAGCATGCCGTGGGGTTTGCCAAGTCGCGCGGCGAGGACGAGGTGCTGCTGCCCGCCGTGGGCGACCGTGTGGCGGTGCGCCGCGCTCCCGGGCACGATATGGGCGTGATTGAGTGCGTTCTGCCGCGCCGTACGAGCTTTGAGCGTTGGCGCGGCCGTGCCCGTGGAGAGCGCCAGGTGCTCTGCTCCAACGTGGATAGCGTGCTAATCGTGCAGGCGCTCGGTGCCGGTGAGGTGCTGCTCGACCGCGTGGCGCGCTCGCTGGTGTTGGCGCTCGACTGCGATGCCGAGCCGGTGGTGGTGCTCACCAAAGCTGACCGCTGCGATGCCGAGGAGCTCGAGCGCGATCTGGACCGCGTGCGCCGCCTGGTGGGTCCGGACGTGCGCGTGATCGTTACGTCCTCTGCCGAGGGCCGCGGCCTAGACGAGGTCCGTGCCTGCGTGCCTGCCGGGAGCTGCGCCATGATTCTGGGCGAGTCGGGTGCCGGCAAGTCGACGCTGCTCAATGCACTGCTGGGCCACGATACGTTGGCGACCGGCGGTGTGCGCGAACGCGACGACCAGGGCCGTCACACTACCGTCGCGCGCGTGATGGTGGCGCTGCCGGGCGACGCCGGTGTGATCGCCGATGCCCCGGGCCTGCGCAGCCTACCGCTCGTGGGTCACGAGCGGGGTCTGGCGCGCGCCTTCCCCGAGATTGTCGAGGCATCGCGCGCGTGCCGGTTTGGCGACTGCACGCATACCCACGAACCGGGCTGCGCCGTTCGCGAGGCCGAGGACGCCGGGCAGATCGACAGTCTGCGTCTGGAAACGTTCCAAAACTTGGCGTCATCCATGCGCGTGAGCGCTCAAATGCTCGATCCCGATGTCCATCTGTAATTGATTTTTCCTATGACAGCCGTCTCCCAACTGTTCGGGAGACGGCTTTTTTGCTGCGGAAAAGCCTCGAAATATGCAGTTTGCTGACGTGCTGACCAAAACCTTGCCACGAGCTTGACGGGCTGGTCAGCTTTTGGTTAGCGATTGGTTTGACATCGAAAACCAAGATCGCGATTGCGCCGCTTTGCACTCTGACCGCCCAGACAATGGTGGTACGGGCATTCGCCCGGCACTGCCATGAGAGGAGCGGCCGTGAACAAGAGCAAGCGCATCGCCATCAGTCTGGTCGCGGGCGTGCTCGCTGCTCTGCTCTGCATGGTTTACGGCTCGTCGATCCGCTCGCAAGCCGAACAGGTCCAGGCTGAGACCTTGGCCAAGTATGGTGGCGATCGCGTCGAGGTATGCGTCGCGGCGCGCGATATCGATGTGGGCGAGACCCTCGATGAGACCAATGTCATAACCCAGGAATGGCTGACGAGTTTGCTGCCGCGTGACGCGGCGACCGAGCTGCGCCAGGTACGCGGCGACGTGACGACTTCACGTATTCCCAAAAACGCCGTGATCTGCAATGTCTACACCAAGGCCGAGAGCCACAAGCTCGAGGTGCCTAAGGGCAAGGTCGCCGTTTCGGTGGCGGTCGATGCCGAGCACTCGGTCGGCGGTGCCACGGGCGTGGGCAGCTATGTGGACGTGTACGTGCAAAAAGATGGCGTAACCGATCGACTGTGCGGCGCGCACGTGATCGATACCAGTGAGAATTCCGGTGCCACGCGCGAGGGCAAGATCGAATGGGTGACGCTGGCGGCTGACCCCGAAGACGTCAAGGAACTGCTGGGAGCCTCGGGCAAGGGAACGGTCAGCTTGACGATTCCCGCCACGGCGCGCGGCAAAAAGAGCGGAGGCGACGAGTGATGAAGGCGATCTGGCTTGCGTGCTGCGCGTGCGGCGATTACGGGCTGTTGCAGCGGGAAGTCGAGGGCCGTGATGCGGGTGCACAGGTGCTTCGCGTGGGTGACCTGGACGGGCTGATTTCCATGGCGCGGGCGTTTCCGTCGCGCCGCGGGGCTGCCATCATCGCGGCGTCTCTGTTTGATATCGAAGATGTGCGCAAGACTGTTGCGCGCCTGACGGCCGAAGGCCGCGTGAGTCGCGTGGTCGTGTTGATAGAAGCACTCGATCCGTCGGATATCGAGGGGCTGTTTCGCGCAGGGGCGACCGAGGTCATCGCTGCGCACAGTATATGCGGCAACGGGCGCGCGGGCGAGGGAGCGGTTGATTCCGATCGGCGCATGACGATTGAGCCCGATGCTTTTGTTGATAGGGAACCCGGGGCGCCTCGCGCTACAAGAGGCCCGCGTGTTGATGATTATGGAAAAGCGGAAGCCGAGCATGGTCGGCGCCCCCGGAACCCCCTTGTATACGATGACGCTGGAGGGCCGGCGCAGCATGCTGGCGACTCCCCGGCTGTAGATTTGGGATACGTGCACGGCGTGAATCTGGCGGATGAACTCGACGAAGTTGAGGGCTTTGCCGGGTGCGGCGAGTTGTCGCTGATGCAGCATGAGCAGATTGTGCAGAACGAGCCTGCCTCGCAGACCGAACAAGCTGCCATGCCGGCTTGGACGCAGCGTGTGGTTGCGGCGGGGGAGACGGGGACGCTATCGCCGACGCCCGCCCCGCCGTCTCCGATGCCGCCGGCAGACGCTGCCGCTCCGCAGCATCGAGCTCCGGTCATCTGCGCCATTTCGGGTTCGGGCGGTTGCGGCAAGTCGACGATCGTTGCCACCATGGCACACACATCGTCGCTGTTGGGCTTGCGTGCCGCCGTGCTCGACCTGGACCTGATGTTTGGAAACCTTTACGACTTGTTAGGCGTCGATGCTCCGCGCGATATGGCGGCACTTATCGAGCCGTCGGCGGCGGGCGCGCTCGCCGAGCCAGATATCGTAGCCGCATCGATGCGCGTGGCGCCGGGCGTTACGCTCTGGGGTCCCGTCGCGGCGCCCGAGCAAGCCGAGCTCATGGCACGTCCGGTGGAGCTACTGCTTGATGTTCTGCGTCGCGAATCCGACGTGGTCTTTGTCGACACCTCGGTCTTTTGGGGTGATGCCGTGGCGGCTGCGGTGGCGGCGAGCGACCGCTGCCTGGTCGTTGGCGATGCGGCGGTGTCGTCCGCGACATCGGCGTCGCGCGTCATTGAACTGGCAAGTCGAGTGGGTGTGCCGCGCACGCGCATGAGCGCCGTGTTCAACCGGTTCGGTGCGCGCGGGGCAGACGAGGACGTCGCCATGCGCTTTGAGATTGCCTGTGCGTTGAGCTCCAAGATTCATATCGCCGATGGCGGGCAGGATCTCGCCGCGCTCATGGCGTTTGGACGCGCTGACGAGGCAGTGGGGCAGACCAGCGCTTTTGCGACCAGCGTGCGCGAGGCTACGCGCGAGATGCTCGTGGAACTGGGGTGCGCCGTCGGCCCTTGGAGCGATATGGTCGCCGACCGTGCAACGCGTACCGAGCGCCCGCGTATCCGCCTTCCCTGGTCGCGCGAGGGTGATCAGCGATGAGTCTGCAAACGAGGATTAAGGCTGCCGGCGCTGCAGCGGCGGCAGCGCCTGTAGATGCGGGGCGTCGCCGCGCGGTGAAACGACGCACCAAGCGCGCCGTGATGGACCGCATGGGTTACGACGAAGTGGCGCGTATCAGCGCCTATGTCGACCCGGCACTTGCCCGCTCGGAATTGCGTCCTGCGGTGGAGGCGGCGCTCAATGTTGAGGAGCCGACCGATCTTGCGACGCCCGAGCGCGAGACCATCATCGACGAGATTTTGGATGACGTGGTGGGCTTGGGGCCGTTGCAGCCGCTCATCGAGGACGACACCGTTACCGAGATCATGATCAACGGCTGCCGCTCGGCTTTCTTTGAACGTGGTGGCGTCTTGTACCCCATCGAGCATGCGTTTGAGGATGATGAGCAGATCTGTGTGCTTATCGACCGCATCATCTCGCCACTTGGCCGCCGTATCGACGAACGCAGCCCCATCGTCAACGCCCGCCTCAAAACGGGCTATCGCGTCAACGCGGTGATTCCGCCTGTGGCGATTGACGGACCTATTCTCACCATCCGAAAGTTCTCGGACCGCATCTGCTCACTGGACGAGCTTGTGGGGCTGGGGTCGCTGCCGCTTTGGTATGCGCAGCTGCTGTCGTGCGCGGTGTCGCTGCGACAGGACCTGGCGGTTGCGGGAGGCACGGGATCTGGTAAGACCACCCTGCTCAACGCGTTGTCATGCGAGATTTCCACCGGCGAGCGCATCGTGACGATCGAGGACTCTGCCGAGCTCAAGTTTGCGCATCATCCGCACGTGGTGCGCCTAGAGGCGCGCGAGGCTTCAATTGAGGGTGAGGGTGCGGTGACGATTCGCGACCTAGTAACTAATGCCCTGCGCATGCGCCCCGACCGCATCGTGGTGGGCGAGGTGCGTGGTGCCGAGTGCTGCGACATGTTGCAGGCCATGAACACGGGCCACGACGGGTCGCTCACCACACTTCATGCGGGTTCAGAACAGGAGACCGTGGTGCGTCTGACATTGCTTGCACGTTATGGCATCGATCTGCCGAGCGAGCTCATCGAGGAGCAGATTGCCATGGCGCTCGACGGCATCGTGATGTCCGAGCGCCACGCCGATGGCAGGCGTTTCGTCTCCTCGTATTCGGGGGTGCGTCGCGCCGCGTCGGGCGGCGTAGAGCTCGAGCGCTATGTGACTTTCGATGCCGCCGAGCGCACCTGGACGCTTGACCGCGAGCCGCCGTTTATCGCAGAAGGCCTGCGGTCGGGGACGCTCACACAAGAGGAGGTGGACGAATGGAGGTCGCTGTGCCCCTCGTCGTAGGGGGTTTGGCAGGGTTTTCTGTTGCGACGGCGTGCGGGGCGGAACCTCGTGTGCCGCAGGTGCCGCCGGCGGAGCTGGCGCGTCAGGCGCTCGAGACGGTGGCAGAGAGGCTGCCGCGTGAGCTGGTGGAAAACGATCTGCTGAAAAAGATCGCCCGTTCGTGGACATCGCTGGCTCCGGCGCATCGCCTTGGCCTCGTGATCGAAGATGCTTCGGGGCGTTTGGCGTTTCTACTGCTATCGAGCGGTGTCTGCTGCGTTTTACTAACGATGGTGTCGTTATCGCCCCTCGGGTTTGCCTTGGGACTTGTTGCTCCGATTGCCGCTGGCGCCGCTCGGGATGGCTTTGAGAGCCGGCGCGAGCAACACGATGCAGAAGAGGCAATGCCCGAGGCGTTTACCGCACTTTCCATGTCGCTTGCCTCGGGACATTCGCTGGCCCAGGGCATGCGCTTTGTGGGCGCTCATGCGCAAGAACCGGTGCATACCGAGTTTTTGCGGGTGGCGGCGGCGATCGATTGCGGTATCTCGGCGACCGACGCGCTCGATGACTTGCTCGTGCGCATCGACGCTCCCGGCCTTTCGCTTGTGACCTTGGCGCTTAAGGTGTCTCAGCGCACCGGTGCTCCGCTTGCCGACTTACTGTCCGAGGCGTCGAGCATGGTGGGGGAGCGCATTGAGCTCAAGCGCCGCCTGGATGTCAAGACGTCGCAGGCTCGCATGTCTGCGCATATGGTCGCGGCGATGCCGGCGGGCATGTGCGCGGTGTTGGCGCTGCTTTCGGCAGATTTTCGTCGCGGTCTTGCGACGCCTGCCGGCGTGGGCGCTGTGGTGCTGGGTCTTGCCCTCAATGCCGTTGCCCTGGTGGTTATCCGACGCATTATGCGGGTGGAGCTATGAGCGCCCCGGTTGCAGTTGCGGCTTGCCTGTGCGCCCTGAGTGTATTTGTCGCGACGGGTTTGGATCGGGCGGATGCACGCAAGATCGCAGGGGCCTGCAAGCGCGAGGCGGTGCTGGTCGCTGCCGCGGGTCGCTCAGTGGTCGATGCCCTGACCGCGCGAGTGAAGGGCGCGGTTGGAGTGGGCGGCCCGGCGCGAGTGTCGCTCGGCGAAGTGTCCGAGATGATCGATGTTGTGCGCTTGGGTCTTTCGGCCGGTCTTTCGTTTGATGCGGCGCTTGAGATTTTCTGCGCCAACCGCCGGTCAGTGCTGGCTCTTCGCCTTGAGCGGGCCTGCATGGCGTGGCAGGTGGGCGTGGGCACGCGTGAGGACGAGTTGTTGGCCGCCGCGCGCGACCTGGACGTGCGAGCGCTCGAGACCTTTGCCATCACGGTGGGGCAGGCGCTCGCCCTGGGTGCCCCACTTGCCGAGACGCTGGCCGCTCAAAGTCGCGAGATCCGTGCGGCTCATCGCGCTGCGGTCGAGCGCGAGATCGAGCGTGCGCCCGTCAAGCTGCTGATTCCCACCGGCACGCTCATCTTGCCGGCGTTGCTTCTGTCCATATTGGGCCCGCTGCTGGGAGCAGGCGGGATGATGTAGGGAGGAATACATGAACACGATGACTGACGCTGCTGGCAAGGTCCAGGGCTGGGCGTTTTGCCGGGCGGCACATGTTCGTCAACGCGCCAAGGAGCTACTGCAGGAGGAGAGTGCACAGGGTACCACCGAGTATGCCATCTTGGTCGGCGTGCTCGTGGTGATCGCGATTATCGCCATCGTCGCATTTAAGGGCAAGGTTAAAGAGCTATGGGATGCGATCAGCGAGGGCATCAACAGCCTGTAGAGGGCGAGCGCCCCATCGGGGTGCTGCTGGTGCTTGCTTGCCTGACCGTGGCGATAGCGGCGGTGCTTTGGGGGCTTAACGCCGCGCGGCAGCAGCGTCCTGGGGCCGCCTTCGATTCGGGCTCAGATTCGGCGGTGGCGTCTCAAAAAGATGAGATGCGAGATGCGGACGATTCGGATGTCGCTGTCACGGCGCAAACCTTTCTGCGGACGCTCGACAAGCGGTCTGGCACTGCGACGGATTTGCCTGAGGACAACGCGATTGCGGTCCGGCTTGCATGGTCCGAGGACCGACCGATGACCGAGGCAGCGGCGGATATGTTACGCGCCTACCGCGAGGTGCCAACGTCCCAGCTCGCCCTGAGCGGCTATCTCGATATTAAGGGCAACGTATGGGGCGCCATCGTGCGCGATGGGCGCGGCTGGGTCGATATGGTGACGGTTGCCGCGGATGCTGGCGATGCTTCGTGTCGTCTGCGCGCGGTGCGCCTGGTCCCGCAAACAATAAGCTCAAAGGAGGGATCGTGAAATGCATGGCGTTCTGCGTGAAGAGGTTGCCCAAGCGACTGTGGAATACGCCATCGTCACGGTGGCGCTGCTATCGATCGTGCTGGCGATTGCGGGACTTTGGCGTGCTGGCACCGATGGACGCTTGGCAGCGCTGGTTGAGCGGGCGGCATCCCATGGCGTTGCCTCGACGTCGGTTATCGACGCCGCTGCGGGTGCTAAGGACATCGCGTTGTATTGATATCGCGCGTGAGGACCGGGCGCAGTCTACGGTCGAGGCCGCTTTTTTGCTGCCGACGTTTCTGACGCTCATCCTTCTCGCACTGCAACCGGTGTGCCTGCTTTATACGCGCGCGGTCATGGAGTCTGCCGCCGCCGAGACCGCGCGGCTCATGACCACGACGACGGCGGAGGACGACGATCTTAAGGAGTTCACCCGCCGCCGGCTTGCCGCAGTGCCCAACGTTTCGATCTTTCATGCCGGCGGGCCGTTGTCGTGGGATATCGAGCTTGGCCGGGCCGGTGCGGGTGGCGTCTCGGCCGTGTCCGTTTCCGGCAAGGTCAAGCCGTTGCCTGTGATCGGTGCGTTTGCGCAGGCTATGGGTGGTACCGCCGAGGGCGGCTACGTTGAGCTCAAGGTCGATGTCTCGTATCAATCGCGTCCCGAATGGCTGGAGGGAGATTATGATTCGTGGATTGCTGCATGGGATTAAGCGTTTCTGGTCTAGATGCGTTTTGACGCGCCGTCCGAGCTGCCATCGCAAACGAGGCGGCTTTATGGGCCGCGCCGGTGTCGATCTGTTTATCGAAGACGGTGCCTACACCACGCTTTCTTCTGCCGTGGTCATCCTAGTGGTGCTCGCGTTGTTGTTTTCGTCGACCGCGGCGATATGGAGCATGTCGCGTGCCGGGGATACCCAGGTGGCGGCCGATAGCGGCGCGCTGGCGGGTGCCAACGTAGTGTCGTCCTATCACACGGC
>CABUQI010000026.1 GCA_902493545.1 uncultured Collinsella sp.
CCCTCGTCGGCGACCTTGTCGGCGAGCGCGGTCATCTTCTTGCCGGTCTCGTAGAGCGCCTTGCCGTCCTCGAGATAGCCCTCCTGGTCGAAATGCATGATCTCGATCTTCTCGGTTTCCTTCATTTGTCTCTCCTTTCTGGGGTTGTTTCCACATCCCCCATGCCAACGGGCATCAAAACCCGCTTACATTCCGTAACACTCGGCCGCTTTGGCCTTAAGCGCATTGACTGACTCTTCGTAGCCCTCTGCCTTGACCTCCATTTGCTTGGAGACGGCATCGAGATACGGGTGCACGTCCCATGACTTCAGACGCTCGGCGATTATGGCCGCAATCGTCTGGAAGAACACAAGATTGGGAATTGCGCTGAGCAGCGGAGCCACCTGAGGCACCGCAACCTCGTGAGCCCTACCCTTGGGATGGACCGTGAGCAGCACCGTTTTTGTCGTAACGTTCGATAGCGCATCGGCGATATTCGCAAGACGCTCCGACCCCTGCGGATCGTCGACGATAAACACCAGATAGCCCGGAACGATCTGCATCTCGGGACCGTGGACGAACTCCTCGCCTTCGTGATGCATGGCAGGAATCTTGATGGTCTCGCTCAGCTTGAGGGCCGCCTCTTCGGCAACGCCATAGTTGGGGCCGTTGCCGACGACCATGGCGGGCGTGTGCTCAGAAAGCTCGAGCATGTGGTCTTGGACATATGCCTCGGCGGTCTTGCACATCACGGCATTGGCCTGGATGGCCTCGCGCAGGTCGTCAAGACGCTGGGCAACGCCCTTGGCGTCAATCGTTCCGCGCGCCTGACCGCCGTAAATACCAAAGAGCACCAGGTACTCAACGAGCACCTCGACGCCCAGAGTCACAAAGTCCACCGACTCGACGCCCACACCGTAGTCAAGAACGATGTCAGTGTGCTCCTTGATGGGCGCCTCGACGTTTGCCGTGAGCGCAACTGCAGCCATATCGTGTGCGCGCATGTAATCGAGCGCCGCAATCGTATTGGTCGAATAGCCACTCTGCGAAACGGTAATGTTGAGCGCATGCTGCGGATAGGTGTGTTCAAAATCGACGAAGGCCTCGGGCGTCACAACGGACACCTGCATTTGCAGGGCATCTTGCAGGTAATCGCGGGCGCAATCGGCGGCATGGCGCGACGAACCCGAAGCAACGATGCGCAGCGCGTCAAAAGAACCGGACTGGAAAATATCAACGAGCTGCGCTACCAGCTCAGACGAACGCTCGAAGTTCTCCCCCATACGCACATGGGCAAGCTGAACGTAATCGAGCATCTTCATCGTCTCACCTCGTAACAAATCATTAGTATTTGATACCAATCACAGTTACAGGTTACGGCTTTTTGATACCTCTTTGTCGATTAATTTATCCCCATCGGCGAACGGTCGATTTTGAGCCCTGTAAGGTTGTATATACAGCTGACCCAACGATCAAAACTGGTTAGTTTCCCAGCCGTTATTCACAAAATACCAGCTAGTACGTATAGGTGTAGCCGCCCGTATCGCCACGATTGAAGGACTTTACATACTCGATAGCCTGACCGCTCGCGTCATAGCTCACGCATTCCAAAAGCAAAACAAGATCGCCCTGTTCCAGTCCAAGGAGGCCGGCATCTCGTGCGCCCAGCGCTTCGATATCGAGCTTTTCCTGTGCCATGACTGGCTTTCGGCCCAGCATCTCATAGGTCTCGTACAAACTGAAGACCGACACGTCAATATCTTCGATGGTTGGGAACAGCAGGCAGGGAATCAGCGCCGTCTCAATCGATACGGGGCTACCGTTTATGCAGTTCAGGCGTCGAACGGAATAGAGCAGGTCGTCCTCGGCGATGCCAAACAGGTCGGCGTAATATGGCCCCGCATAACGCTTGGAACGCGCGAGAATACGGACGGACGGCTCGCCGCCCGAAGCACGGACCGATTCACGGAAACCGACCGTGCGTTCAAAAAAAGCAGGTACTTTCTGCGCCACAAAGGCACCTTTTCCCCGAACACGGCGAATCTGCCCGCGCCGAACCAGCTCATCGACAGCGCTTCGGATGGTCAAGCGTGTCGTACCAAATTCCTCGGCGAGGTCTTTTTCGGACGGAATCATGGAACCCGTGGGATATATACCGCGCTCGATACGTTCCTCGATGCAGCGTCGAATGCGCATATAAACCGTGGTGGCATCTACTGTTTCAGCCATTGTTCACCTGCCACGCTCCTCATGCCGTTCTCTTCGCCGTTATCGGCAAAGCGGAACTTTGTGGGCAAAATCACCGATTTGCAATGCTCCACAAAACGCATGTCCTTATCAAATTCGATCGAGCTCTCATAGAACACCGGCGTTCCCTCTTCTTGCTGGAGCAGCTCGGCCTCTTCGACGTTCAAACGCGAGATGGAGATATGCTCACGTCCATGCTCAACACGCACGCCACCTTCTTTGAGCAAGACATCGTAAAGGCTCTCGCACTCAAAATCGTGCTCGGTAAGCGATGGGCACAGGGACAGGTTAACGTGAGCCGTCTCGATTGACGCCGGCTCGCCCTCAATTAGTCGAACGCGCTGCATGCGTAGCAAAGGAGCGCCTACAGACACCCCAAGCCTGTCGGCAAGCGCCTCATCCGCCTCGATGGTCCCGGTGGAAACCAGACGAGAAGAGGAGTGCAGGCCGGCAGTCCGCACAGCATCGGAAAAGTTATACGTTTCCTGGAAGATGTTCAGCGGCTTAGGAGGACACAAATACGTACCCGATCCGCGACGGCTCTCGAGCGTTCCACACGAGATGAGCCGCGTGATACCAGCGCGCAACGCCGTACGCGAAACGCCGATCTCTTCGCACAGCACGCGCTCGGCCGGCAGGCGATCGCCGCCGGCAAGCTGATGGTGCTGGATATACCAAAGAATTCCCTCAACAGCACGATCTTTGGGGGGAATTGCATAAGATTCGCCTGCCATTGCACAGACTCCTCATTCAGAAACGTATGCCGCCAAAATTAGGCCAGCCCTCCCATGGCATCAAATTCTGCCTTGATCTTCTCGGCGACATTCCGATACGACTTATATAGACTTGAATCGCGTTTGACTTCGTCGGTCATAACGGGAATCTCTAATTTGGAAACCTCGTCTTTTCCCGTCTGAACCGCCACAACAACGCCCATACCAAGACACATATTACGCTTGGCAGCGTTTATTTTCGCCGCCTTGGCAGGATTTGCCAGGATACGCTGGGCAAATTCCTGTTTAGAGACCGCTTCTTCGGCCTCCGGATCGCCCGCCTCGGCCACTTCGCACTGCAACACGTCCGCATAGTCAAAAATCTTCGGCTCGCCGCCGCGCTGATGCACGGCCCACTTGCGGCGCGTGGCGTCCTGGTAGATAGCCGGCAAAAATGTAAACCGCGGCGGGTCCAAAATCGTATCCGTGATGGTAAACACATCGGGATCAAAGGCATCCTGCGGGTTTTTCTTCTTGAACAGCCCCATATCAGCCTCCCGTACTAGCATTAAACAACTCAAGCCGAATATAGCACCAATTTCAAGCCGCCGCTTTATCACATCGGTGCGCGGCGCCTATGGCTCGCTCAGCGGAAGAGTTTACGGACGAGGGCCGGGGCGCCTGCCTTGTTTTGAGAAGTGGGCTTCGCGAACTTCTCAAAACAAGGCAGGCGCCCCGGCCCCGCCGGCAAATAGCGGACACTCCGCATGCAATCTATGCAAACAAACAAGTGCGCTTAGCTATATTCGGTAAGGTCAAGCACACTGCCCTTCACGATAAGCGCCGGCTCCAGAACGACCTCTTCGGCACGTCTACCGCCCCTACCGGCAAGACGCTTGGACATGCAGCCAAAAGCATGCTCCGCGAGGATACCAGGATCCTGCTCAATCGCGGTCAGCGCCGGCTCAAAGAGAACGTCGGCGGCCGAGTTGTCGTAACTCACCACCGAGATGTCGCCCGGAATGCTCTTCCCCATCTCGTGTAAGCGCTTGAGCAGACCGAGGGCGATGTTATCCGAGCTTGCGAACACAGCGGTAGCATCAGTTGCGAGCACCGCCTCCGAGGCCTCGTAGGCACTCGGGATGTAGTACTCGCTCTCAAACTCTAAACGCGCGTCGATAGGCAGGCCAACCTCGCGCAGCGCGCGCTCATAGCCGGCAAGTCGCTTACGCCCCGTATTGGAACGGCGCGCGTTAACCAAGCAGGCAATGCGACGGTGGCCCTGCTCGATCAGATAGCGAGTGGCCATGTAGCCACCCATCTCGTGGTCGAACATCACCTTGTCGCACTCGAGCCCCTCAATGGCACGGTCGACCATCACGGCAGGAATAGGCAGATGGCTGACCTCTTCGCGCAGGGCGCGGTCGTCGGAGAACTCGTCGCCCACAACCAGGAAGACGCCATCAACGCCGCGCGTTACCAGCTGGCGCAGCAGCTCCAGATCGTCATCGGCGCTTCCACCCGAGCTGGTAATGAAGAGCGCATAGCCATCCTCGCGGCAGCGCTTTTCCAGGCTACCGGCGAGCGAGGCAAAAAAGCGGCTCTCGATGTTAGGGACGATAAGGCCCAGCGTGCGCGACTCGCGCATGACCAAACTACGCGCAATCTGGTTAGGAACATAGTGGTTGCGCGCCGCGACCTCCTTGATGAGTTTGCGGTTTTCTTCCGAGATGCGACAGGGCCGATTATTGAGCACAAGCGAGACCGACGAGGGGGAAAGCCCCACCTCCTGGGCGATCTGCTTGAGGGTGACTTTGTTGGCCATCTCGCTCCTTCCGGGTTTACGCGCAATCTCTTGAAAGTATAGCGACTACCCCTCTACCTCGGTGATAAACACTTTACCAATCCGGTAGACGGCTGTTTTATCGCCGCCAGCGCACCAAATCCGTCCGGGTGGGGTATATTGCAATCGATTGATGACAACAACCACCAAAAGGCGGATATTCGTATGCACGAGAACGACTTTTTTAACGAGGACCTGCTGTGCGCGCTTGCTGGCGTTGCCGGCGAGGACAACGTGCTGATGAGCGAGCCCATGCGCGAGCACACCACGTTTAAGATCGGCGGCCCGGCCGACGTCTTTGTCACGCCCGATACCGAGCAGGGCCTCGTCGCCACGCTCGACACCTGTTATCGCTGCGACCTGCCGCTCACCATCGTGGGCAACGGCTCCGACCTGCTCGTCGGCGACAAGGGTATCCGCGGCGTTGTCGTGGCGCTGAGCAAGGGCCTCTCCGACATTACGGTCGACGGCACGCATGTCACGGCGGCAGCCGGTGCCTTGCTTTCCGATGTCGCCGCGGCGGCAGCCGAGGCCGGCCTTACCGGCATGGAGCCCATCTCGGGCATCCCCGGATCGGTCGGCGGCGCCTGCTACATGAACGCCGGTGCCTACGGTGCCTGCATGGCCGATGTGCTAGAGTCCGTGCGCGTCTACAAACCCGCTCGCCAGCTCGACGACGGCACCCGCGGCAGCGGCAACATCATCGAATTCGATGCCGACGAACTCAACCTGGGCTATCGCAAGAGCCGCATCGCCGACGACGGCTTTATCGTGCTTTCGGCCACTTTCAATCTCGCCCCGGGCAACGCCGCGATGATCAAGGCCGACATGGACGACTACCGCCAGCGCCGCGAGGACAAGCAGCCGCTCGACATGCCGAGTGCCGGCTCCACCTTCAAGCGCCCCGAGGGCCACTTTGCCGGCAAGCTCATCATGGATGCCGGACTGCGCGGACACGCCGTTGGCGGCGCGCAGGTGAGCGAGAAGCACTGCGGCTTCATCGTCAACGCCGACCACGCCACCGCCGCCGACGTCGACGAACTCATCCGCGACATCCAAGCCAAAGTCAAAGAGCAGTTCGACGTAGACCTAGAACCCGAAGTCCACCGAGTAGGCGAATTCCTCTAAAAAAGAAGGCCCCGAAAGGGGCCTTCACCATATTTATTCAGATAACCCAGTCCGGTGTGTCGCGCTCAGGACCCGAGAGGGCCGGGACAGTCCGAGAGGCATAAGGTTGATCGCGAGTTCCGCACGAGCCGGAGAACACTTAATGTGCTCTCCGTGCGAGCAGGACTGCCCGAGCAGGCAACCTTATGCCTCTCGGACTGTCCCGGACCAAGCCGCAGTTACGACAGCGCAATACCGCCAAGCCAGCCCCAACGCACGCCAGAGCCAGTGCCATAGAAGCTAATAAACGAATCAAGCGACTTAGACGTAATGGCGCCCTCGTTGCTCATAACGATGCCGCCGCCAACGTAGATACCCACATGACCGTAGATAAGGCCCGGAGCACCCGTGCCGCTGTGCGATGAGTCGGCCACAATCATGCCCACCTGCAGCGCCGAGCGATCGGAGCTATAGCACCATGCATTAAACATATCGCACGCGTTACCGCCAAAGTAGCCAACGCCGGCGTTACGGAAGACATTGGTAACCCACGCCGCGCACCAGTTCTGACCCGGCGAAGGCGTGGAGTAGCACGCGTTGACGACGGCCTGCTGCTTGCCCGAGCCGGCATTCTGTTGCGGGGTTCCGGGCGCATACGATCCACCACCCGAGCTCGAACCACCCGAGTAGGAATTGTTCTTGTTCGCGGCGGCAGCGGCAGCGGCGGCCTTCCTGGCAGCTTCCTCGGCCTGGGCGGCAGCGAGAATCTCGGAATCGCGCTGAGCCATGAGCTCCTTGACGTCGTCGGAAAGACCGTTCAGCACGGTCTGGACTTCTTGCTGCTTGGCCTGCATATCCTGCATCTGAGCCGTCTGCTGATCCTTGAGTTTCTCCAGGTCGGCCTTTTGTGCTTCGAGCTCGGTCTTCTGTGCGTCGAGCTCAGCCTGAATCGTCTGGATATCCTCGATGGCATCGCGGTCGCTCTTGTTGATCTTCTCAACGTAATGCGCGTTGGCGACGAGTTCCTCAAACGAGCCAGAGGCCAGCAGCAGCGACAGGATGTTCGTGCCGCCGGACTTGTAGCTGGCGGCCACGCGATCGGAAAGGTCGTTGCGCTTCTTCTTGAGCTCGGCCTTCTTTTCATCGATCTGGGCCTGCGTGTCGTCAATCTTGCCCTGGACATTCTCGATGTCGTTGAGGGTCTGGGCATTCTTGTTGGCCAGCGCCGCATACTCATTTGCGATGCTGTCGAGCTGGGCCTGAACCTCGTCGAGCTGGGCCTGGGCGGCATTCAGTTTATCGGTTGTTTCTTTGGAAGCCTCCGCCGCATGGGCGCGAGCGGGCAGGCCAAAAAGAACTGCCGCAGAAGCGGCGCCGAACAGGGCCTTGAGGGCAGTGCGGCGCGAGAGCTCCTGGGAAAGGATGGAATCGCTGTTTGGTGACATATGTACTCCGTTACATGTTTATTTATATGTCGCTCAACTCATACATATTAGCGTACATATGGCGCGTCCCAACGATTTCCACGAACGGCAGGAAACTACAAGGTCAGCGGCTCGTAAGCAAATGCCAAAGATCAGGTTATGCGTACGCAAGCTCTTCTATGAGTACGTTAGCACAATCCTCTGCTTTTCCCACAGCGCACGATTTGGGCGTCCCTGCCTGCGCTATACTCCCCTGAAGAAGTGTTCCTGATTCGATAGGAGACTACATGTCCAAAGCACTCGACCCCAAAGACACCTGCGTCCTCGTTACCGGTGGCGCCGGCTTTATCGGCTCGCACACCGTCGTTCAGCTTCTCGAAGGTGGCTACCAGGTCGTCATCGTCGATGATCTCTCCAACTCCAGCGCCGTCGCCGTCGACCGCGTCAAGACCATCGTGGGCGACGAGGCCGCCAAGAACCTCACCTTCTACGAGGCCAACGTGCTCGACCGCGATGCGATGAACAAGATCTTCGATACCCATCAGATCGACCGCGTCATCCACTTTGCCGGCTTTAAGGCCGTCGGCGAGTCGGTGAGCAAGCCCGTCGAGTACTATCACAACAACATCGAGAACACCCTGGTGCTCATCGACGTCATGCGCAGCCATGGCTGCAAGTCCATCATCTTCTCGAGCTCCTCGACCGTCTACGGCGACCCGGACAACCCGCCCGTCACCGAGGAGGATCCTAAGAAGCCCGCGACCAACCCCTATGGTTGGACCAAGTGGATGATCGAGCAGATCCTTATGGACGTCCACACCGCCGACCCCGAGTGGGACGTCGTGCTGCTCCGTTATTTCAATCCCATCGGCGCCCATCCGTCGGGCCTGATCGGCGAGGATCCCAAGGGCATCCCCAACAACCTGGTGCCCTATGTCGCCCAGGTCGCCGTGGGCAAGCTCGAGGCCGTTCAGGTCTTTGGCAACGACTACCCCACCCCCGACGGCACCGGCGTGCGCGATTACATCCACGTGTGCGATCTGGCATCTGGTCACGTGGCCGCCCTCAACTGGATGAACGGCAAGACCGGCGTCGAGATCTTTAACTTGGGCACCGGCACCGGCACCTCGGTACTCGAGGTCGTCGCCGCCTTCTCCAAGGCTTGTGGCAAGGAGCTGCCCTACGTGATCCGCGAGCGCCGCGCCGGCGACATCGCTGCCAACTGGTGCGATGCCTCCAAGGCCGAGCGCATGATGGGCTGGAAGGCCCAGTACGACATCGCGGACATGTGCCGCGATAGCTGGAACTGGCAGAGCCACAACCCCAACGGCTTCGCCGACGCCGAGTAGCAAAACCTACATACCGCTCTTGCCCCGATCTCACGTTGTGAGGTCGGGGCTTTTTCATGGCATGTAACCATTCGCCGAAAATCGACCAACTTTTTTATCTTGCCTGTACATGTTTAAACAACATGTTTTACAATAGGCGTATCGAATCAGAACATCGGAGGCGGACTGCACACCCATCGGCAGGCCGACCCCACAACAAGAAGGTTGGTGAGCGCATTCATGGAGCGTGCAAGCGGCGTCCTCATGCCCGTCTCATCTCTGCCCGGACCATACGGAATCGGCGGCTTTGGCTGGAATGCCTACGACTTCGTCGATTTTCTCGCCTCGTGCAAACAACATTACTGGCAGATTCTGCCCCTTACGACGACCAGCTATGGCGATTCGCCCTATCAGTCGTTCTCGGCCCGCGCAGGCAACCCCAACTTTATCGACTTTGCCGAGCTTATCGAGGCAGGGTATCTGGAGCAGCGCGATATCGATGGCGTGTATCTGGGATCCGACCCCAGCAATGTCGACTACGGTGCTATCTTTGGCGGCCGCCGTCAGATTCTCGACCGCGCCGCTGAGCGCTTTGCTGCCGACAAGCCGGCCGATTTCGATGACTTTATCCAGGCCAACGAGGACTGGCTCATCCCCTACTGTGAGTTCATGACCGTCAAAGAGGAGTGCGGTCTCAAGGCGTTTTGGGAGTGGCCCGCGGAGCTCCGCACCCGCGGCGAGGCTTCCGCCAAGGTCTGCGCCGACCATCCGGCGCGTATGCTCTACCACCAGATGACGCAGTACTTCTTCGATCGCCAGTGGAGCCGCCTCAAGGCCTATGCCAACGAGCGCGACATTCTCATCATCGGCGACCTGCCCATCTATGTCTCGCGTGACTCCGTCGAGATGTGGGCGACGCCTGAGCTCTTTAAGATCGACGCCGCCGGCAATCCCGTGAGCGTCGCCGGCACGCCGCCCGACCAGTTCTCGGCCACCGGCCAGTACTGGGGCAACCCCATCTACGACTGGGACGCCATGGAGTCCGACGGCTTCTCCTGGTGGGAGGGCCGCATTCGCGCCGCCCTCGACATGTACGACGTCATCCGCCTGGATCACTTCCGCGGCTTCGAGGCCTATTGGGAGGTGCCGTTCTCCTCACCCGATTCGTCCTACGGTTCGTGGACGCAGGGCCCCGGCCTCAAGTTCTTCAAGACGCTCGAGGAAAAGCTCGGCACGCTGCCCATCATCGCCGAAGACCTGGGCTTCCTCACCCCCGGCGTCATCGACATGCGCGACAACTCGGGCTTCCCCGGCATGAAGATCTTGCAGTTCGCCTTTGAGGGCACCAACTCGTACTACCTGCCGCACAACTACATTGCCAACACCGTCGCCTATGTGGGCACCCACGACAACGAGACGGCGCGCGGTTGGTTTGAGGGAACGGCCACCCCGCGTCAGCGCGAGCAGACGGCCCTGTACACCCACCAGCAGGCAGGCGAGCCCATGGCCGATGCACTCAACCGCACCATCGCCGCCAGCGTGAGCGATACCTGTATCTACACCATGCAAGACCTGCTCAACCTGGGCAACGAGGCGCGCATCAACACCCCCGCCACCCTGGGCGGCAACTGGACCTGGCGCATGCTCGATGGCGCCATCACCCGTGAGCTCGAGCACAAGCTCACCGACTGGACCGAGACCTACTTCCGCATCCCGTCGGAAGCCGAAATTGAGCTTCCCCAATAGGAGCCACCGCGTCCGACCCCACCCCACCGTGCGGACGCGACCGCTTTTCCCGCGCGAGGCCACCTCAATCCCCTCGCGCGGGCTTCTTTTGAATTTCTGACATGTAGTCAACTCACCACAGGAGGAAACATGCCCCGCATCAATCTTGCGGCTCTTGCCGAGCAGTCCTTTGGAACCTCGCTCGAGCAGCTCGATGACCGTCGTATTTATAAGCTGCTGGTCAAGCTCGTGCAGGAGCGCTCTGCCGCCTGTTCGCTCAACAACGGCAAGAAAAAGCTCTACTACATCTCTGCCGAGTTTTTGATCGGCAAGCTGCTCATCAACAACATGATCGACCTCGGCATCTATGACGAGGTTAAGGACCAGCTCGTCGCCGCCGGCCACGACCTCAACAAGATCGAGGAGTTCGAGGTCGAGCCGTCGCTCGGCAACGGCGGCCTGGGCCGTCTGGCCGCGTGCTTCTTGGATTCCATCGCCACGCTGGGCCTTACCGGCGACGGCGTGGGCCTCAACTACCATTACGGCCTGTTCCGCCAGCGCTTTGTCGACAACCAGCAGAAGGCCGTCCCCGACGAGTGGCTTGGCGAGCAAGACATCCTGATCGACGACGACCGCTCCTACACCGTCGAGTTCGGTGATTTTGCCGTTACCTCCAAGCTCGTCAACATCGATGTGCCCGGTTATGGCCACCCCACCAAAAACCGCCTGCGCCTGTTCGACCTGGCAAGTGTCGACGACGGCCTGGTCCCCGGCAGCTCCATCGACTTCGACAAGACCGAGATCGCCAAGAACCTCACCTTGTTCCTCTATCCGGATGATTCCGACGAGCAGGGCCGCCTGCTTCGCATCTACCAGGAATACTTCATGGTGAGCAACGCCGCCCAGCTCCTGATCGACGAGGCCATCGAGCGCGGCAGCAACTTGCACGACCTGGCCGACTACGCCGTAGTCCAGATCAATGACACGCACCCCACCATGGTCATCCCCGAGCTCATCCGCCTGCTCACCACCGAGCATGGCATCGAGTTTGACGAGGCCGTGACCATCGTGCGCTCCATGGTCGCCTACACTAACCACACGATTCTTGCCGAGGCGCTCGAGAAGTGGCCGCTCACCAGCCTGCAGAAGGTCTCGCCCGCCATCGCCGACATCATCGTCAAGCTCGACGAGGTTGCCAAGGCCGAGCACGACGACCCGCGCGTCGCCATCATCGACGAGTACGACACCGTCCACATGGCCCACATGGACATCCACTTTGGCTTCTCCATCAACGGCGTCGCCGCACTCCACACCAAGATCCTGGAGGACACCGAGCTTCATCCGTTCTACGAGATCTACCCCGAGAAGTTCTCCAATAAGACCAACGGCATCACCTTCCGCCGTTGGATCCATGGCGCCAACCCCGCGCTCGCCAGTCTGCTCGACGATGTGATCGGCACCGATTGGCGCAGCACCGGCGACCTGAGCAAGCTTGCCGAGTTCGTTGACGACAAAGGTGTTCTTGAGCGCTTGGCTGCCACCAAGACCGAGGCCAAGGCCATCATGCGCGAGTTTATGGCGCTCGAGCAGGGTGTGACCATTCCCTCCAACGCCATCATCGATGTTCAGGTCAAGCGTATCCACGAGTACAAGCGCCAGCAGATGCTCGCGCTCTACATCATCTGGAAGTATCTCGACATCAAGAACGGCAATAAGCCTAAGCACCCCGTCACCATCATCTTTGGCGGCAAGGCGGCCCCTGCCTACACCATCGCCCAAGACATCATTCATCTAATCCTGACGCTGTCCCAGTGGATAACAAACGACCCCGACGTGGCCCCCTACCTGCAGGTTGTCATGATCGAGAACTATAACGTCACCGCTGCCGAGCGCGTGATCCCCGCCGCCGACATCTCCGAGCAGATCAGCCTGGCCTCCAAAGAGGCGAGCGGAACCTCCAACATGAAGTTCATGCTCAACGGCGCTTTGACCCTGTGCACGCTCGACGGTGCCAACGTAGAGATTGCCGAGCTCGTGGGCGACGAGAACATCTATACCTTTGGCGCCTCGTCCAAGCAGGTCGAGCAGCTCTACGCCGACGGCACCTATGACGCCGGCGCGCTCTACCGCAAGCCCGGCATCAAGCTGCTGGTGGACTTCATCACCAACCCGGCCTTTATGGCGACCGGCAACGCCGAGCGCCTGCAGCGTCTGCACGATGACATCAAGGGCAAGGACTGGTTTATGGCCCTGCTCGATATTGAAGAGTACATCCAGACCAAGGAGCGCGTGCTGGCCGACTACGAGGACCAGGACGCCTGGATGCGCAAGGCGCTGATCAACATCGCCAACGCCGGCACCTTCTCGTCCGACCGCACGATCTCCCAGTACAACGACGAGATCTGGCACCTGGACTAACCCATTCCCCTTACCCATCCTCTTGAGGAACGGAGTCGTGGCAACACGGCTCCGCTTTTTGTGCCCGCGTGTTGCCCGTGGACTGCCTCGACCAAAAAATCTCGATCTGTAACAGCTACTCGGTAAAAACGGTCCCAGCTGTTACAGATTGA